>JBDKJW010000088.1:0-11994 GCA_039796395.1 Bacteroidota bacterium | reverse complement strand
TATACTTCTACCCTATGAACGAGCGAACGAATCTATAGTTGCTGCTGCAGAAAAAGGATTACATTTACTGCATCAAGTAAATATTAAACAAACCGATAATCATCATTATTTTAGGGTCATTCAATTTTTTACAACTGGCACGCTGTTATTTACCCAAGAAGAAATAACGATCAAAATAAATAATGCATATAGTTCTACATTTTCTGTGCTGCTAGCTCCTTATTACCTGCATCTTTAAGTAAATTACCGTATGAAATGCTTAAGCTTTATATTTCTTGTGTTTGGATTAACGGTTAGCTGCAACCAGCATAAGGCCAGCTTTATGCCTGCAGAAACAGGTTTAGATGCGGGAAGAGAATTTATTGATGGCTGCTTGAAAGGGGATTTTATAAAAGCACATTATTATATGATTGATGATATTACTAATAATGGTTTTTTAAATGATGCTGAAAGCACCTATCGAAAAGCAGATAAAGAAGGCAGGCAACAAATGCGGGGTGCATCTATTAACATTAAAGAACTAAAAGAAGTAAACGATAGTGTAGTGCATTTACATTATAGCCATACGATGGATACAACGGGTAAATGGCTTACTATTAAAAAAACGCAAGATGGTTGGCAAGTAGATTATAAAAAAAGCTTTTAATAGTATGCATGGAAAATTCATTGCACTAGTAGGAATTGGCGGAATGATTGGTAGCATTTTGCGTTACCTAATTGCTATATGGGTAAAGAATAGTCCATTCCCCTACGCCACTTTTTTAGTAAATATAATAGGCTCACTTATTATAGGGGCATCAATGGCATGGTTTAGTAAACATGCCGATGAGCAAGGCCTAAAGCTCTTATTGATTACCGGTATTTGTGGTGGATTTACCACGTTCTCGGCCTTTGCTTGGGAAAATTGGCAATTATTACTTGATCAACGTTATCTTGTTTTTGGTATCTATAGCATTGGTACCTTAATTTTAGGTCTCCTAGCAGTAGCAATAGGTTACTGGCTAATAAATAACATATTATGATTCCAACAAATGTTTTGCACCCTTGGCATGGCGTTCATTTTGGTGAAAATGCACCCCGTGTTGTTACTGCTTGTATTGAAATACCGCAAGGATCTCGTTGCAAATATGAAATTGATAAAGCCAGTGGTTTATTGAGGCTCGATCGTGTAATATTCTCTTCTTTCTATTATCCTATTAATTATGGCTTTATTCCACAAACCTATGGGGGCGATAAAGATCCTTTGGATATTTTGGTAATTACTTCCATGCCCGTTCAACCACTTACGTTGATGGATGCGAAAATTATGGGGGTAATGCAAATGATTGATGGTGGCGATCCGGATGATAAAATTATAGCGGTAGCGGCTACCGACCCAGGTGTGAATCATTATAACAATATTGAAGAGCTACCAAAGCATTTTTTTGATGAGCTGCGTCATTTCTTCCAAGAATACAAAAAATTGGAAAATAAAACAGTGGTAGTGGAAGATTTTGGGGATAAGGCTAAGGCATTATCGATAGTACAAGAAGCTATTGATTTTTACAAGGAAACCTTCATAAAATAATCCTCGTTACTTATCTTTGCAAAAAGTTATCATTCATGGAAGCAAAACAATCTAGCGGTAAATATTGGGCACTCTGTTTTTTTTGGTTAGCGATTATGATCACTTTATTGGTTGTATACCGTGAATTTTTCTGGTTAGCCTTACCGGGTACGGTTACTTATTTTGCGAAGGCAATGGATATCATGTAGTTTCGAGATGCGTGATACGAGTTTCGAGTTATTCAAGAACTCTTCCCGTAACTCGTATCACGTAACCCGCAACTGCTTCACTTGTACCTTTTTACTATCCGCAACTTATGCGTTCTCTCTCCTGTATCGGTGTTAAGGATTCCCATATTATCGATTAAATCGATTCTTACTTTACCCGATGCGTGAATAATATGCTGGGAATCGAGTAATAAGCCTACATGGGTGATGCGCCCCTCATCGTTATCAAAGAAGGCCAAATCGCCACAAATAACTTCTTGTAAAAACCCAACTACCTCCCCTAAAGCCGCCTGTTGATAAGCATCCCGGGGCAATACCATATTAAAAAATCGAAATACTTGTTGGGTGAAGCCACTACAATCTATTCCAAATACAGAACGGCCACCCCATAAATAAGGTGCATTCAAAAAAGTTTTGGCGATATGTGTTATATAATCTGGAATAAATAAAGCCTGGTTGGGAACAGCTGGGGTGCCAATATATTCAAAACTATATTTATCGAGTTTCAATTTGCCATGCATAAATAATCCCAAGGATGAACCGAAAGGTACTGGCATTTCTGTACCATTTACTTTCACCGTATTTGTATAATCTCCTGCCAAATCTTTAGAAACGATAGTGGCCATAAAATCGGGAACTGTTGCAAGCTGAGCAGTCTGGCACCAACCTTCATATCCATCATATATCGAACGCACCCTCAAAAAATCGCGGGTTGTATCCAACACGAGTGCAAGCTCACCAAAAAGTAATTGACTCACCATTTCGCTTCTATGCGCAGCATCTGCACGCATGGGCACTGCCCCAACAATTGCTATTACATAAGCCATACAATGAATATACGATTAAGTATGGAAATTACAGTTGCCTGCATCTCATCAAAAAAGGTTTACTTTAACGCGTGACAAACAATCGTTATACCGATATTACAGATACCGCTTTAATAGATCGATTTATATCGGATGGCAATAATGCGTGGTTAGGTATTTTGTTAGAACGGTATACCCTTTTGCTTTTTGGGGTATGCATGAAGTATTTAAAAAATGAAGAAGAAGCCAAAGATGCAGTTCAGCAAATTTTTATAAAAGCACTTGAGGAGTTAGGCAAATACCCCATTCATTATCCAAAAAGCTGGTTGTATAAAGTGGCTTGCAATCATTGCTTGATGAAGATTCGTGCTAAAAAAACGATGATTGCTTTAACCGAAACCAATATGGAGCAAGCTACTGTTGAACCTACAGATACGGCAGCGGATAAAGAACAGAACTTTATCTGGTTGGAAGAAAGTTTACCTGATTTACAGCCAGATCAAAGATCCTGTGTAACTTTATTTTACTTGCAAAAAAAGAGTTATCAAGAGATAAGTGATAGTACAGGTTTTAGCTTACTCCAAGTGAAAAGTCATATCCAAAATGGAAAGCGCAATCTTCGGATTATAATCGATAAAAAAAGAAAAGAAGCATGAGTGAGTGGAAAAATATATTACCCTCAAACAGTTTGATAACTGAAGAGCAACTGATGCAATATCTTTCTGGTGAGGCTTCTGAAGAACTTCGTTTTGAAATAGAAAAGCAAATGGCAGACTCCGCTTTTTTAGATGATGCTATTGACGGATTACAGCAATATGATAGTTTGGCAGCTTTACATTCATTAAAATCTCAACTGAATAATCAACTTAAGAAAACCCTTGCGCCAAAGTTAAAAAGAAGAAAAAGAAAAGTATTTCAAGATCAATATTGGCTTATTTATGCGATTGTTGGCATTTTATTACTTTGTATAATGGGCTATTTAGTTATTCGTTTGTACGGCAATAAATAATATTTTCTCGAAACCATAGCATCAAAAGAAGATCCCCCGCCTTCGGCGGGGGATCTTCTTTGTGGAGCCGACCGGACTCGAACCGGTGTCCAAACTACGTTGCCATTAGCTTTCTACATGCTTATTTCTTTATTATTTGTAGGCAATTAACAGGAAAAGAACAAACCAATTAACCACTTAGCTGAATAGTCTTAAACAATAGTCACAGCCTTCTATTATAGCAGCCTCTTTTGTTTTGAGTCGGCGGCGGCACTTGGTAAGAAGCAAACCTGTGCGGCGGCCCAAATAGCTAACTAATCACTGATTAGGCAGCCATGGCATACTGTGTATTGCCAGTTATAGTTTGAATATTCAGATTAAAGTGCTAATTATCCAACGCACTGCATGCTTACACCAACCGTAACCTTAGCTGTCGAAACCAAAACGGCCCCAGAAACTTTAGTTGTAGATATTACACAAAGCTAATCTTCAATGATCAATCTACAATCTGATTATTGTTAATTTCTCACAGATTGAAGACTGAAGATTTTATACGGTCTACCGTCCACGGTCCATGGTCTACTTAAACAGTCTCCAAAAATCAAGCCCCAACGCATAGGCCATTAATCCCAACAATAAAATCATACCAACCATTTGCGCGTACTCCATAAACTTATCGCCCGGTTTTCTGCCGGTAATCATTTCATACAGCGTAAATAATGCGTGCCCTCCATCTAAAGCCGGAATCGGCAAAATATTCATAAATGCAAGTACAATTGAGAAAATACCCGTAAGTGTCCAAAATCTTTCCCAATCCCACACACCGGGGAAAGTATTACCAATACTAATTACACTTCCCAATGAATCATTCGCACTAACCTTACCTGTAAATAACTGCTTCAAACCGGTAATATATCTATCTAATGTTTCCCAACAACGTGTAAAACCAATAGGAATGGCCTCACCAAATGAGTATGATTTTGTAGTGGTACCTAAAATCATAAACGGACTCACCGCAAAAAAACCAACCGACCCTTTCTTGGTTACTAAGGCGCGCATCGTTACTGTATCACTACCCCTAAGTGCGGTAATAGTAATAATAGAATCTGCATATGGCTTTTTTAATTTATCAAATTCATTGTAAAATTGAAATGGTTGATTATTGATAGCAATCAATGTATCACCCTTTCGCATTAAACCATCTTTTATTACTGCATCTTTACTCACTGAATCTACGATTACTGGATATCGTGGCAGTACCATCGCCCCAAACTTTTTATCCTTTACAATAGTTTTAATAACTGATTCCGGAATGGTAATATTAATCGTTTCATTATTGCGTAGAACTTGTAACTGTTTTGCTTCTTTCAATACCATTTCTGATTCCAGAGTACCGTAGTTTTCAATTTTTCTTCCATCAATCCCTACTACATTATCGCCATCTTGTAAACCAAAACTTTTACCTAAAGAATCAACTGCAATACCATATTTCAAATTCTTTACGGGCAATTGTTCTTCTCCCCAAACCCATGTGATCCCAATAAAAATAATGATAGCAAGAATAATATTTACTACTACACCACCAATCATAATAATTAATCGCTGCCAAGCTGGTTTAGAACGAAATTCCCAAGGCTCAGGTGGCTTTTTCATTTGTTCTTTATCCATACTCTCATCAATCATCCCCGCTATTTTTACATAGCCGCCAAAGGGTACCCAACCCAATCCATATTCTGTTTCTCCTTTCTTTTTCTTCCAAATACTAAACCAAGGATCGAAGAACAAATAAAATTTGTCTACCCTACATTTAAACCATTTTGCGGGGAAATAGTGACCCATTTCATGCAGCAGTACTAATATGGAAAACGACAAAATAAATTGTCCGGCTTTTACCAGTGTACTCATCCAATCAATCGCCAATAAACTCATAACTACAACACTTTTCTTTTGTTATTACATATGTATTAATGAAGCTGCAAAGCTGCGCGCTTCACCGTCCGTTTCAAAATATTCTTCTAAAGTAGGTTTTTCAATGAATGAAATTTTATTCATTGTTTGTTCTACTAATTCGGTGATATCTAAAAATCCAATTCTATTTCTTAAAAAGGCAAATACCGCAATTTCATTAGCCGCGTTTAATATACAAGGCATATTACCACCCTTATATAAAGCATCTGTAGCCAATTGCAAATTGCGGAAAGTTTTTAGATCTGGATCTTCAAACGTTAAGGTATTGGGTTTTTTAAAATCATACCGGGGAAAATTATTCGCTATACGCTGCGGAAATGCTAAGGCATATTGAATTGGTAACTTCATATCGGGTAAACCCATTTGTGCTTTAATACTTCCATCCTCAAATTGTATCATACTATGTATAATACTTTGTGGATGTATGGTTACCTGAATTTGATGCGCTTGTAAATTAAATAGCCACTTCGCTTCAATCATCTCTAACCCTTTATTCATTAGGGTTGCCGAGTCGATCGTAATTTTTGCACCCATGGCCCAATTAGGATGTTGCAATGCATGATCACGTTTTACATTCACCAAAAAATTGGGTTTCTTTCCTAAGAATGGTCCACCACTTGCGGTAAGAATTATCTTCTCTATCTTATTTCTTCCCTCTCCTACCAAACACTGAAAAATGGCTGAATGCTCACTATCTACGGGAATAATGGGTACTCTTTTTTCGGCAGCCAATTGCATTACAATATCGCCAGCTACTACCAATGTTTCTTTATTGGCTAATGCAATGGCCTTCCCCAATTCAATGGCTTTTAAGGTAGGTTTTAAACCCGCATATCCTACTATGGCCGCCAACATCATATCATAGCAATCTACAGATGCCGCTTCAGCTAATGCAGCTTCGCCAGCAAAAACCTTGATATCTGTTTGTGCTAATGCTTCTTTTACGATGGTGTATTTTTTCTCATCCCCAATAACCACCATATTCGGATTAAAACGAAGTGCTTGCTGAATCAACAACACCTCATTCGTTTGTGCAGTTAATATTTCTGCAGAAAATAAATCGGGATTAGATTTAATTACCTCTAATGCCTGTGTTCCTATTGAACCGGTAGAACCAAAAATGGCGATCCTTTTTTTACTCATTCAATTTTTTTACGCGTTGGTTACAAATTAAAAGAATTATACCCACCCTTTCAATATTATTATTCAGGTTTAATAAATTGCATCAGCCCATTAGCAAGTTTGCGGTCGTTACTTAAACGAGGTACTTTGTTCTGTCCGCCAAGCTTTCCTTCAGCCTTCATATACTCAATAAACCCATTTTTTCTCAATGACGTAATTTTTAATGGCAATAATATATTACCGCGCATTAAATCATCATAATATACATTCTTATTGCGAAGGGCTTCATTTAATGCAGTTGAGAAAGCGCTTATATCTACCGGGTTTTCCTCAAACTCAATAAACCATTCATGGTAACTTTTGCCCTCCCCTTGTTGAACCATAGGGGCAACAGTAAACTCGGTAATTTTTGCCGGATGTTGCGCTAAGGCAGTGAGCATGGCCTGCTCCACCTCCTCACCAATTACATGTTCACCAAAAGCCGAGATAAAATGTTTTGTTCTACCTGTAACCACTAATCTATACGGATCGAGGCTTACAAATTTAACCGTATCACCCAAATTATAGCCCCATAACCCCGCATTACTATTAATGATGAGTGCATAATTCTCTCCAATTTTCACGTCTTTTAACGACAATCGGGTTGGATTTGGATTAAATATTTCACTGGCGGGAACAAATTCAAAAAATATTCCACTGTTTGTATTTAATAATAAGCCCGGCTCTGTTTGGGTATCTTGAAAAGCAAAAAAACCTTCACTGGCAGGGAAAAGTTCAATAGTATCTACTTTTCTTCCAATACTTTCCATGAGCTTGGCTTTATACGGCTCAAAATTTACACCTCCTTGCACCATTACACTAAAATTGGGGAAAAGATCACCAACTTTTTTGCCAGTTTTCTCTGTTAATCGGTCGAAGTACATCTGCATCCATGGCGGTATACCGCTAATTAAAGTCATATCTTTCTGCCAGGTTTCTGCTACGATAAGATTGAGTTTAGTTTCCCAGTCTTCTATACAATTTGTTTCAAAACTTGGCAATTGATTGGACCGCAAATAAGCTGGTATATGATGATTTACAATTCCGCTTAAACGCCCTGTGGGTATGCCTCCGGTACGTTCTAACACAGGCGAACCGCTTAAAAAAATGAGTTTCCCATTTGCAAAAGCAGTATTGCCTGTTTCGGCCATATAGCATAGTAAAGCATTACGGGCTGTTTGAATATGATTGGGGATTGAATCTTTCGTAATAGGAATATATTTTACGCCACTCGTTGTACCACTTGTTTTGGCGAAATATATAGGCTTCCCTTTCCAAAGAATATTGGTTTTACCTTTTTTAACCTCTTCGATATAGGGTTTTAATAACTCATAATCTCTTAGCGGAACTGCCTGTATAAATGATTGATAATCATTTACTTCATCCAGTTTATGCGCTTTGCCAAATTGTGTTTGTGAACCAACTTTCAATTGGTTTTTGAGGATAGCATCCTGATGCTGAATAGCCAAATGGCTATTTTTCTGGGTTTTATTATGAATGAGTTGAGCAAAAGGCTTGGCTAAAATCGACTTGAGATTCATGGCTTTGAGACATCAATAAGTAACAAAAATAAGCTGTTGTTGCCCCGTTTGGCATTTTAAAGAACTAATTTTGTCATAATTTATTTGCAATTTCTTTGTGAAATATCGCTGTAAAACCCTACCTTTGCCGTCCTAATTTTGGACAGCTATGTTAGCAATTGTAAAAATCGCGGGTCAGCAATTTAAGGTACAGGAAGGTCAAAGCCTGTATGTTCCTCACCTGCAGGGTAAAACCGGAGACAAAGTAGAATTCAACGAAGTACTTTTTGTTGATAATAACGGAAGCATTGCCACAGGTGGTGCAGTTAAAACAACCGTAAAGGCAGAAATCATTAGCGACCTTGTACAAGGCGATAAAGTGATTGCTTTTAAAATGAAAAGAAGAAAGGGTTTTCGTAAGAAACACGGTCACCGTACGCATTATACGAGAATCAAAATCGAAAGCATCGCTTAATTAACTAAAGTAGATAAAGAGAAATCTTTATTATAAAATCATACTACTATGGCACATAAGAAAGGGGAAGGTAGCGTAAAGAATGGTCGCGACTCACAGAGTAAGCGCCTTGGTGTAAAAATTTACGGCGGCCAACCTGCATTAGCTGGTAATATTATTATTCGTCAGAGAGGCACAGTTTACCATCCTGGTAAAAATGTTGGTGTAGGTACCGACTTCACTTTGTTTGCATTAGCAGATGGTGTTGTGGAATTTAAAAAGGGCAAATCCGATAAAACAACAGTATCGGTTTTACCACCATTAAATCTAAAAAACATGGCAACTGCAAAAAAAGCTGCTAAAAAAGCTGCTCCAAAGAAAGCTGCAAAAAAAGCTGCTCCTAAAAAAGCTGCAAAGAAAGCTGCTCCTAAAAAAGCTGCAAAGAAAGCTGCTCCTAAAAAAGCTGCAAAGAAAGCCGCTCCTAAAAAAGCTGCAAAGAAAGCTGCTCCTAAAAAAGCTGCAAAGAAAGCTGCTAAGAAGAAGTAGTTCTCTTTTTATTTCTAAAGCAGAAATAGATTTAAGTCCCCCGCCTTCGGCGGGGGATTTTTTTGTGCTATATAAAGCATCTTTCTTATTTTAGATGATGCTCGATAACTACGCTATAGCCGATAATTTTTCCTTACTAGGTAAGTTGATGGATATTCATGGTGATAATTCATTCAAAGCCAAGTCGTACAGCAGCGCTGCTTTTACAATTGAAAAGCTCCCTGTTCAATTATCTACATTATCACCCGATCAAATAGTTGCCTTAAAAGGTATCGGAGATAGCACAGGAAAAAAAATTATAGGCCAATTAGAAACGGGTAAACTAATTGCCCTTGAAGAATATATTTCCAAAACACCACCAGGTATTTTAGAAATGCTAAGCATCAAAGGAATTGGTCCGAAAAAAATTGCCACTATTTGGAAAGAACTAGAGATCGAATCTATAGGTGAATTGTTATATGCTTGTGAGGAAAACCGACTTACACTTTATAAGGGCTTTGGTGAGAAAACACAGCAGAATATTAAAGAATCCATTCAATTCTATATGGGAACGCTGGGTAGGTATTTATACCAGCAAGTGGAGGAATACACCATTCAATTAGATCAAAAACTGAAATCAACATTTGGCGCTGATACTGTTTTAATAACTGGTGAATATAGAAGGCAGTTAGAAATTATCAATCAATTAGAATGGATATTTACAGGTGCTGTTGATCAACTAAAGGCTTTTTTTACTAGCAATGGATTTAATCAAACAAATGAGAATGAATACAGCATTGGCTTCAAAGGTCCTGAAAATATACAGTTGATTTATCATACAGTTCCTAAACATCAAGCTATTGCCAAACTATTTGAAACAAGTTGTAGCGAGTTGTTTATGCAAGAATGGACAAAAAGATTTAGCTGGGATCTGAATACTCATTATGCCTTTGAAGAAGAAATTTTTAGTAAAGCAAATATTTGTCCGCTCCCACCCTATCAACGCGAAACCGCAACAATCATTTATGCAGCTGAAAAAAATGAACTCCCTTCTGTAATTCAGCCAGAAGATATACGTGGCATTATTCATAGCCATAGTAACTGGAGTGATGGTAGTAATACCCTGGAAGAAATGGCAAAAGCGGCTGTTAGTAAAGGATTAGAGTACCTTGTTATTAGCGATCACTCAAAATCGGCCTTTTACGCCAATGGATTAAATGAAGAACGCATTGCAGCCCAGCATCAGCAAATTGATGAAATCAATAAATCGCTGGGTTCCTTCAAAATATATAAAAGTATTGAAAGTGATATTTTAAACGATGGAAGTTTGGATTATGCTAGTGAGGTATTGAATAGTTTCGATTTAGTAATTGCCTCTATTCATTCAAACCTAAAAATGAATGAAGAAAAGGCTATGATGCGCCTTTTAAAAGCCATAGAAAATCCGTACACGTCTATACTCGGACATATGACCGGCAGGTTACTATTAAGTAGAAATGGATATCCTATAAATCATGCAACCATTATAGACGCCTGTGCTGCCAACGGTGTAGTCATCGAATTAAATGCCCATCCCAGAAGATTAGATATAGATTGGCGGTGGATAGAAGTAGCTATGCAAAAAAATGTATTACTATCTATTAATCCGGATGCACATGCTATAGATGGCTATAATGATTGCAAGTATGGCGTATTAGTAGCTCAAAAAGCAGGGTTAAGCAAGGCGCAAAACCTAAGTAGTTATTCATTAGAGGCATTTGAAAAATTTGTAGCAAAACAAAAGGCTAAACGTGGTTAGTTTTTAGCGAGTGGTAGTACAATAAAGAAACTTGTACCAATGCCTGTAGTTGTAGTATAGGTAATAACACCATCTGCTTTTTCTACAATACCCTTACAAATAGCTAAGCCTAACCCAGTTCCCGATGATTTTGTAGTAAAATTTGGATTGAACATTTGAGGAACTACACGCTCGGGTATACCACCCGATTTATCATTGATTTCAATCTTTATCTGATCTCCTTCTACATGTGTTTTAATCAATATATGGATAGCTTTTTGTTGTTCTTCAGCAGCCTCTATACTATTTTTTATAAGGTTGGTAAACAACCGATTCATTTGAATTTTATCAGCAGCAATTGTTGTAGGTTTATTCGTTTTCTCCAGTGAGAAAACAATGGCATCTTCACTTGTAAATAAAGCTACCACCGCTTCAATTGTTTCTTGTATATCAAACAACTCAATTTTAGCATTACCGATATTTGCAAACTGTGAAAAGTCGCTGGCAATTTTAGCCAATTGATCTATTTGCTCTATGAGGGTTTGTGCCATTTTAGCCGAAAGCTCTTTTACGTTACCTGCATCGTTTGCAATAGCTTTTTGCAAGTATTGCAAGCTTAACTTCATGGGGGTTAATGGGTTCTTTATTTCATGTGCTACCTGCCTTGCCATCTCTCGCCAAGCCCCCTCTCGTTCACTTTTGGCTAATGATTGCATATTGGCTTCCAGTTTTTGAACCATACTATTATATTCTTTTACCAATATGCCGATCTCATCATTCTTCGACCAAATGATTTCTTCATTTTTTTGTCCGGGTACCATTTGCTGCATTGTTTCGCCAATAATTTGCAATGATTGGATAATTCTGCTCGTAAGGAAAAAGGCAATGGCACCGGCTAACAGAAAAATAAAAGCATTCAAATTAATTAACGTAGCTAAAAAACCTGAAATTTCTTGGTTAAGCTCCAATTGTGAATTCAGATAAGGGATATTTAAATAAGCATAAATTTCATTGTCGCTATT
>JBDKJW010000087.1:0-9183 GCA_039796395.1 Bacteroidota bacterium | reverse complement strand
ATTAAAGCTGCCGCTTTCTTCGCTTAAATAGATCATTGCTTTTTCACCATCAACGAAAATGGGTGTTCTATCTTCTCCATTGAATGATGTGATTTTAGTATGCTTAGCTGCTTTGGTATCATACAACCAAATATCTCTGGTTACAGCTGATGTATGATGCTTACGCCATGCATTTTCTTGTCCTTTTTTATCGTGGTACAACCACTTGCTTCCATCCTTACTTGTTTTTACGTCTTCGGCAGGTGTAGTGAGCAACTGATTTACTCTTCCCCCATTCACGGATACGCTGTATAACTCCGGCATTGAGCCAGTTGGAAACTGACGATTGGCAGCTGCATCCATTCTTACAGATCCGAATATTACCGACTTATCATCTGATGAAAAATCATAGGGGTATTCTGCTGTAGAATGATAGGTTATTCTTTTTGCTTCACCTCCATTGATAGAAATAGTAAATATGTCGAAATTGCCATAACGATCGCTAGCAAAGGCAATGGTTTTACCATCGTGGCTCCAAACAGGCATATAATCATGCGCCTCATGCATCGTAAGTGGTGTTGCTGCTCCACCTTGGGATGCTACTTTATATAAATCTCCTTTAAACGTAAATACAATTGTTTTACCATCTGGAGATATGGAAGAATAGCGCATCCATTTAGGATCATTTGTTTGCGCAGTTAATTGTTGAGTCAACATTAAACCGCCTAAGAATAGTTTGGAAATTTTGTTCATAGCTTCTGTCTTGAGAAGGAAAGATAAGTATCCTTCTCAAAGCCATGAAAAAAATGGGAAGAAATAAGTGGTATTAAGGATTAATGGTAATAAAAAGATATACCAAGAATAAAAGCAATAATATAAGCCCCTGTAGCACATTTGTTCTACCCTTATTTAAAGCCAGCACAATTGTAAATAATGATAATAAAAATACAACTGCTAATTCAGGGCCAATACCCAGTGCCAATGGTAGATGCATCCATAACGCTACTGAAGCCACTACGGGTATCGTTAAACTGATACTTGCCAATGCAGATCCGAGTGATAGGTTTAAGCTTTTTTGCATTTTATTGGCTGCTGCCGCTTTTACTGCCGAAATACCTTCGGGAAGTAAAACTACGCAAGCAACAATTATCCCTGAAAGTGCTTGTGGAGCACCAATTTTATGAATCCAAGCTTCCAAATCGGGAGCCAATGATTCGGCCAATAATACAACAGTTACTAAGTTAAGTGGCAATAAAATGGCACTTACCCAAGTAGCTTTTTTCCCAGGTTTATTATGCACTTCCTGCATTTCTTCCTCGCTAATAAAATCGTTTCTATGCCGAATATTTTGTACAAACAAAAAAGAGATATAGAGTAATAAGGTGATGATTGAAACAAATAATAATTGCTTATTGGAGTAATAGGGGCCGGGCGTAGATTCAGTATAATTAGGGAGAATAAGTGTTAACACACAAATAGCTACCAAAACGGTAAGTATGGAGTTTACACCCAAAGATCCAAAAAACTGCTCTCTATGTTTAAGTCCGCCAATTAGCATAGTTAATCCGCAGATACCCGTAAGTATAATCATCAAAGCTGCAAATACTGTATCTCTGGCTAAAGTGGATACATCTGCCCCACCTGCAAACATCATCGATAAAATAATAGAGGCTTCAATGATGGTTATACAAAGCGCTAATACCAAGGAGCCGAATGGTTCTCCAATTTTTGCTGAAATAACTTCTGCATGGTGAACGGCGCTCATAACAGTTGCAAACAAAAAAAATACACTGGCAATGAGAATAGCAGGATGAGCGCTATAATGATGCGCTACAAAAAAACCTAAGCCAATAACAGGTAAGGCAAACGCTCTTACGATAGCCACTAAATTAGGTTCTGAAAAATTTGTTTGCATATATACTTGTTATAACTTCAAATATAGTTTTTAAAATTAAGAGATTTTTTAATTTTGTTTGTATGCGCCCCATAGCACTTGGCGACAATGGTATCATTTTTCAATTTCCAACAGGAATAAATGAAACAACACATCTCCAAGTGATGCAATTATTTTATGCACTTGCACAAGTAAACTATAGTTGGGTTATAGATATCATACCCGCTTATGACTCTGTAACAGTTTTTTTTGATTTGCGTGCAGTAAGTAAAATAGCAACATCAAATCAACCCCATCAATGGGTACAAGAAACCCTATCGCTTACATCGCTTACCCTAGCGCATATGCCTGCTTCAATAGCCCCTATTGCCATTCCGGCATGCTACGATAGTAGTCTAGCACCCGACTTACAAAACTTAGCAACATTAAAAAACTTATCTGTTGAAGAAGTAATCAACCTCCATTCTTCGCTTGTTTACAAAGTGTATATGATTGGCTTTTTACCTGGCTTTGCTTATATGGGTACTGTGCATGAACGTATTCAAATGAAAAGAAAAGACATACCTGCTACACATGTAGCCGCAGGGAGTATTGGTATTGCAGGTGAACAAACTGGGATTTATCCTTTGGATTCTCCTGGTGGTTGGCAAATTATTGCAAGAACGCCCATATCAATTTTTGATATTGAAAAAGAATCACCTTGCTATTTAGCTCCGGGTAATCTTGTTCAATTTATGCCCATAAGTTTAACCGAGTTTAATAAAATAAAATCGCGTTATACATGAGTATCGTGATTCAAAAATATGCGCCTGGTGCCACTATTCAAGATATCGGCAGATATGGGTATCAGCATTTGGGTATCAACCCTAGTGGCGCTATGGATTTAGTAGCATTGCAAGTAGCTAATGTGCTAATTGCCAATAAGCCAAATGAAGCAGTGATAGAGTTTATTTTCCCCGCTCCTATTTTTTATTTTACGAAAGCCACTTTTATTGCATTAAGTGGTGCAGATTTTTGTGCCACAAGTAATGGGTTTGAAATTCCTATCAATCAAGCCGTCTTTATGCCAGCTGGTGGAACACTTCAATTCAACAAAAAGAAAAAAGGTAATTTTTGCTACTTAGCCGCTCAAGGTGGCTTCCGTTTAGATGATTGGTTGGGTAGTTATAGCACAAATATAAAAGCGCGTGCGGGTGGTTTGAATGGTGGCTTTTTACAAAAAAATGACCAGCTTTTTTTTAAAAAAAATACGCAAAGCGTACAACATAGTGAACTCAGTATTTTACCTTGGCGTGCAGATATAAACTCTTTCTACGAAGATACTATTGATTTTACTGAAGGCCCTGAATATCATTATCTTTCTGTTGATAGTAAGCAAGCATTGGCAAAAGCTCCGTTTGCCATTCAATCTAAAAGCGACAGAATGGGCTATCATCTTTCAGGACCCGCCTTAAACAATTTATATCAAACCGAATTAATTTCATCGGCTGCCACCAAAGGCACTATTCAGTTATTACCTAATGAACAAGTAATCGTGTTAATGGCTGATCATCAAACAACTGGTGGGTATCCAAGAATTGGTACAGTAAGTGATGCCGCACAGGCTAGTTTAGCCCAGTATCCCTTTTTGCGTTCAATTACTTTTAACAAGCTTAGTTTACAAGACTCTATTGCAAAACTGCAAAAGCAAGAGCGCAATTTGTGCATACTTCAACAAGCTTGTATCTTGAGAGCAAAAGAACATTTTTAATGCATATAGATATTAATTGCGATGTAGGAGAAGGTTATCTAAACGATGCCCTACTCATGCCTTATATCAGCAGTGCCAATATTGCCTGTGGCGAACATGCAGGCGATATACACACCATTGAACATACCATTAGATTGTGCAAGCAGTATCATGTAGCCATTGGCGCGCATCCGGGTTTTTCAGATAAAGAAAATTTTGGTAGAAAAGAAGTGGTATTATCCGATAATCAGTTATATGATTTAATATATACACAAGTGAAATTATTGGTTGATACCTGTGCAAAAATGCAAACAGTATTACATCATGTAAAACCACATGGGGCTTTGTATAATATGGCGGCAAGCAATAAAAAAATGAGCGGTATTATTGCTGCAGCAGTAAAAGATATTGATCCTTCAATCGTACTGTATGGTTTATCGAATAGCTATTTGATAAGTGAGGCAAGAGCCATTGGATTACAAACAGCAGCAGAAGTATTTGCAGATAGAACCTATACACCGCAAGGCCTATTAAGTTCGCGCAGTTTGCCTTATGCTATTATTACGGATGAAAAAAAAGCCATAGAACAAGCGCTGCAAATGGTTGCGCATAACACAGTAACAGCATATGATGGAACCATCGTACTTGTAGATGTAGATACCATTTGTTTA
Source organism: Bacteroidota bacterium (assembly GCA_039796395.1). GTDB lineage: Bacteria > Bacteroidota > Bacteroidia > Chitinophagales > Chitinophagaceae > Sediminibacterium. The sequence goes on along the minus strand of JBDKJW010000087.1, from coordinate 4,910 downwards.
CACGGCGATAATAGTAAGGCAGTAGCTTTTGCAAAATCTATTTATGAAAGTTTTATAAATAAAAATATCCATGCGCAAACGATTTAATATTGGTTCCATGGGCGGTGTTGGCATTACTTTATAGCCTAATTCTGCGTCCTTCAATTTTCCCTGTTTCTGAAAAATTATCGAATTCCCGTCCTTCAATAATTGTCCAGCCAAGTTCTTTTAGTACGCCTTCAGTTAGTTGCTCTTTATTATATTCAGTTACATGAAGGTTTCCGTATTTGCATAAACATAATTGAATTTGCTCGTTCATATCAAATAGGAAAATATATTCAGCAACATTCGGATCGCATCTTTTTGTCCAAAACAGGATTTCGATAAAATCTGATAAACTACCCATATCAATAATAAAAGCCTCTTTATAAACTTGATTTCCTACAATTTTTTCGAGTTTTTTGTACGATTTTTTTAAAAATTTATAGTTATTCTCTCTGTCGCCAAAAAAATCAAGTTTCAGGTAAGCAATAACAACGAGTTCCGTAATTTTTAGAGTTTGAAATAATACCATGAGTTTTGCAGATAGGTGCTCTACAAAACTGTTAATATCTGAATGGTTTAACCCAATGATTTTAGTGAAAATTGGATGGTTTATTTCCTTGTTTTTGAGGCAGTCGAATTGTTCCCAATACAAATTTTCTTCCTTGTTGTCTTTATAATATTGTAAAGCTTCTTCATCATAAAATGATTTTTGTATTTTAGTCAATTCTGAGCTAATGATCTTCTTTGTTCTTATAATTTCTTTTCGTGTTATAAGTGTTATCATACAATTCCCTTCTTATTAATATCAATGAAAATAGCATTTTATTTTGTTTGTATAATTTTTAACCAGTTACAAACTTATTTATGAGCTACCCCTATTGCCAATACCTAGCTTTAGGTATTTTACAGGATCATATTATTACCTATTCTGTTATAAAAAATATCCATGCGCAAACGGTATAACTATTGCAATGCCGCTTTATCATACTGCAACAATAAATGGATGATACCACGCTGTTTACTCGGGAGCAACAACACGGAAACCGCAGTTGTTTTTATAATTGCAAGGCGTATTATTCCCATCTGCCGTCAGGATAGAAAAATTTGTATTTTCATGAAGTTACACGTTGTTTTTATACTTATCTGAAATTTTACTTTTTGAAAGAGTTGCACAACAGTTACCCATGTTAACACCAGTGCTCTATTCTAACGATTTGACTTTTTGTCAAAATTAAAAGCTACACGAAAACCAAAACTTCCCCAACCTTTAATTGGTTTACCAAGTGTTGCAGTTGTTCGATAAGTTGTTGTACTCGTTTCTAATGTATCACCCTCGCGTTCTTTGTCAAGGTTCAAAACACTGGTTTCGTAAACTATCCCTATTCCAAGTCCAATTTTCTTAATATTATACATAATTCCAGGTGTAAAAAAGATATTTGTACTCAACCCAGATTCCTCATTATAATTTTTAGAATAGATAAAAGTAGCCAGTGATACATCAGTGAACAAATGAACTGTATTATTAAAAAATTTAAAATTTGGACCGAACCCAAAATTTAACATTAAGCCGTCCCGATAGTTTACAAATGTATTGTAAGTGTTACCATTGTTATCCAAATGGTTTACTTCATAGCTTGGGCTATTCTCTACATATGCAACTTCTCCGAAATAATGAACGAATTTTCTAACACCTGTAAGTTGGAAAGAAATTTTTTTAAACGCTCTCGTATTGAATGCCCCTTTCTTATAATCAAGTCCCGTTATTCCAAATCCATATATTGTATATTTGTTAAAAATAGCTTTCCCCATTTCAGGTAAGGCTTCTGAAAAATATTGCCCTGCTCTTATTAAATCTTGCTCTATTTTAGCGTTCTGTTGTTCTATCTGTTCTTGATTGCGCTTTATTTCTGCCATTGTTTCATCTGCAGTTTTCTGTTGTGGCTGTTGCTGTACCTGCGGTTGTGTCTTTTTTTGTAAATTATCAGACACTTGTAAAATTTGACTGTAAGCTGTTTCTGTGGTTTGATGTATGCTTCCATCTGCCCTTTTTACATATGGAATTCCATTTTGTTTGAATACTTGCACATATTGCCCATTTACCAAAACCTTCTCAGAAAGATTTATAGCTGGATTGTTTACTGTAGTCATTGGTTCAGTTCCACCTTTCTTTGGGGGTTGTTTGTTTTCTAGATCTGCTTTCTTGCTAGCGGGCGTCTCTATAACTTGAGTTTTTTCGGAATCTTTTGCCTTTGCTTTGTTTCGCTCCTCCTCTGTAATATTCTTTACATTAGAAATTGTATATGTCAGCCCTTTAAACAAGGTATAACTATTAGCACCATCTTTGAGTCTACAATTTTTAAAATTATCTGCCCCACTAACTAATACGTGTACCCAATCATCATCTGGAGTAAAATTTCCATTTGGCGGTAATATGACTACCTTATTAACACCAAGTGTGTATGATCGTTCCCCTACGCAAGCAAGATTAAGGGTTACATCAACCACAAAGCTATATTTATCTGAGGTATTATTCTTAATATAATACCAATACTCTTCAGAGCCCCCTAAAGTGGAAAAATATCTTTTTGCAGATATTGTAAACCTAGGATCTATCTGCTTAATGGGAATATCAACTTTTTGCGAATAAACACAATTAATCCCCAAAAATAAGATCCCGATAATGCTAGAAATCGTTGCTTTTTTGTTTAAACTCATAATTCAATTTTTAAGGGTTTGTTTTAGATAATTTTTTACTTACTTGTTGTATAAAGTATTGATAATAAAAAATCAAATTGCTGCCAATCACAAACCTAATTACTGAATTCAGATTTCCCAATACTTAGTTTTAGGTATTTTACAGTATCATATTATTACCTAGTTCTGTTATAAAAAATATCCATGCGCAAACGATTTAATATTGGTTCAATTGGTGGTGTAGGTTTGGGTGCCGCTTTTTTAATGGCCAATTCGTCTATTGGTCCGGGATTTCTTACCCAAACAACGGTGTTCACTAAAGAACTCATGGCAAGCTTTGGGTTTGTAATTTTAGTTTCTTCGTTAATAGATATTGGCGCGCAGTTGAATACCTGGCGCATACTTGCTATCGCAGAAATGCGCGCGCAAGATTTGGCAAATGCATTATTACCCGGCTTAGGATACTTGCTTTCTGTATTGATTGTACTCGGTGGATTTGCTTTTAATATTGGCAATATTGCCGGCTGTGGCCTTGGTGTGAATGTACTTACCGGTTTATCATTTGAGCAAGGTGCTATGATAAGTGGCGTAATTGCATTGGCTTTGTTTTGGTTACAAGAAATTGGTAAAATGCTCGATGGCTTTACCAAAATTTTAGGTACGTTTAAAATTTTGCTCACACTATTTATAGCCTGGAAAGCTAGTCCACCTGTAGCTACAGCCGTATATCATAGCTTTATTCCTGCCAAATTGAGTGCCACGGCAATTGTTACTATTGTGGGGGGAACGGTGGGTGGTTATCTAACTTTTTCGGGAGCGCATCGTTTATTAGATGCAGGTATTAAAGGGCCATCTAGTTTACCCGAAGTAAATAAAAGTGCTATCAGTGGTATTGTAATCTCCGGCATCATGCGTTTTGTTTTATTCCTTGCTACTTTTGGTGTGCTGGCCCAGGGTGCCATTTTAAACCCCGCCAACCCACCTGCCAGTGTGTTTCAATTTGCTGCCGGAGAATTGGGCTATCGCATTTTTGGTGCGGTGTTATGGAGTGCAGCACTTTCATCGGTAGTAGGTGCTTCTTATACATCTGTTTCTTTTTTCAAAACATTTCATCCTGTATTCGCTAAATATGAGCGCGTTTGTATTTCCCTATTCATCATACTCTGTACCGGTATATTTATTTTAATTGGTAAACCCATTCAACTTTTATTAGCCGCCGGACTCATCAACGGAATAGTACTCCCCTTTGCATTGGCTGTAGTATTAATAGCTGCCAGAAAAAAAAGAATCATGAAAAACTATCAGCATCCACTTTGGTTACAAATAAGCGGGTGGATCGTAGTACTAGTAATGGGCTGGATGGCTATTGCCGCGGTTATTTAATTTAAAGGCTTAATACATATAGAGAAATAGTTACTTCACCCTCACCAGTTTTCACTGGTACTGTTTCGTTTTGTTGAATATATTGCTGAACTGCATACATAAAATCTCTACCAACAATACGTTGAGGTGTAGCTAGAAAAATGGTCGTTCTTTTTTTTATGTAGAATTCTATAACATCTACAATACTTGCAATATCCTCGGCTGCATAATTGATATCACTTAGTAATAAAATATCGGCTTCCGGCAATTCAGTTATATTTTTCCAATTGCAAACAGCGGTACTACAATTTGTATATTGATGATGCTCAATAGTTGCTGTAATATAGCTAAAGGGCTCGGTGATATAGTCGGTAATTAATACCGACTTAGCATATTTTGCTGCAATGAGTGATGGCAAGCCTAACCCAGCTCCCAACTCTACAATTGTTCTCCCCTTAAAAATATTTTGTTGTGCTACAATGCATGCTGATAGTGCCATAGCTGCGGGCCAAACTCTTGCCCAATAAGGAAAATCGGGTTTGGGGTTTGCATTTGTGTACCAGGCTTTAATATCAGCTTCATCAGGTATATATATGGCCACTTGCTCATTGTCAATTGCCATATACTTTAAAATACGCGCAATCATTTTAGCATTTTTTCAACAAAAATAATCGTCCATTACCGTCGTCATTTGGTGAGAGAAAATCAATTAACATAAACAACAAATAAAAAGGATATATTAAAATAAAAATAACGCTCAGCCATAAAGCCAGAATTATGTGAACGCGATTGATTAAAATTAAAAAGCTATTCAAAATTTCATTGCTAAG
>JBDKJW010000086.1:0-10870 GCA_039796395.1 Bacteroidota bacterium | reverse complement strand
GTTGAAGAAAAGAAAGCAGTTAATGTGAAAATCGAAGAATTATGGACTAGGGAGCATTAAGTACTACCAATGAGAACTCACCCACATATGAGCATGCATGGAGCTAGCGGCTTTATTCTTTCAGCCGTCAAAGTTCAATGAAATTTGCTAAAACTTTGGTCAAACTTCTTCAGAGTTTTGAAAGCCCCTCAAAGTTTGCCAAATTCGCTGAAATTTCGCTAAATTACCTCAGCAACCTACGTGTAAACTAAAGCCGTAATACTATTCCCTTACTGTGTAGATGCGCGCATGTTGGCTACAACCTTAAATGAAAATTTTAATGAACTGGTAATAGTTAAACGACAATTGATTAAATGGCATACAATGAAAATTTAGCAGATCGTATTCGACAAAAACTTGCTGATCTTGAAAACATTGAAGAGAAGCAAATGATGGGTGGCTTAACATTTATGTATAACAATAAAATGTGTATTGGAATAATCGCAGACGAAATGATGTGTAGAATAGACCCAACTTTGCAAGACTTGGTACTCGAAAAAAGAGGTTGTAGAACAATGGATTTTACTAAACGACCAATGAAAGGGTATGTAATGGTTGACAATACAGGAATGAAAACACAAAAAGAATTTGACTATTGGGTAAATCTTTGTTTGGCGTTTAATAATAAAGCAAAATCGTCAAAAAAGAAACCAAAGTAAATTGACATCACAAAAATTAATAGAATGAAAAATGCGATTAATTGGTTTGAAATCCCAGTAACTGATTTCACAAGAGCAAAAAATTTTTACGAAACTATTTTGGGGGTAGAAATTATGGAAATGCCTTTCCCTGGTGGAAAATATGGTATGCTTCCAGCAGATATGATGAGTGGGGGTGTTGGTGGTGGGCTTGCACAAGGAGAAGGATTTGAACCATCTAATAAGGGGACAATTGTATATTTAAATGGCGGGGAAGATTTAAGTGTTTCGTTAGGAAAAGTGGAACAAGCAGGCGGAAAAATTCTAATGCCAAAAACTTCGATTGGAGAAAATGGATTTATGGCTCACTTTTTAGATACAGAAGGAAACAGAGTAGCACTTCACTCAATGAAATAATTTTTATTTACTACAAACTATACTTCTACACCACTCCAAAAGTTGTCTACTGTCTACCTTCTACCGTCTTAACTTTAAGCGTATGCTTCACTTTATTGGCATTATGGGTAAGATCTAAATAATCTTTATGCATGAGTGTTACATGACCCATTTTGCGGCCGGGTTTGGTGGTGGCTTTGCCGTATAAGTGTACAAAAGCATTATCCAATTTTAATACATCTTCCAGGCCCTCATAGTAAGCATTACCTATATGGCCTTCCTCGCCAATTAAATTGATGATAGCAGCTGGTAAAATAGGGTCTGTATTACCTAGTGGATAGTCGAGTATAATGCGCCACAACATATCGTATTGGCTACAGTAATTGGCTTCGATAGTATGATGACCACTATTGTGAACACGAGGTGCCGTTTCATTCACCCATACCTCTTCGTTTTTGTCTACAAATAATTCAACGGCAAATAAACCGGGGCTGTTTAATGCTTTTACGAGTTTATTTCTGCAGGCGGAAAAATAGCTGTTTCACCCTTACTATTCATGGCCACAATCAGGGCAATTTCTTTTTGAATATCTACCTTCTTTTCTAGAACGGCTTGGGCATTAAAACCAAGTTCAATATCTTTTTCTGAGTTGATGATTTGTACGCCCTTGCCATCGTATCCGCCCTCTCCAATTTTATGTACTGCTGGTAATAGACCATTGTGTGCAGCTATTTCAGCGGTGTTTTGTGTAATTACAAAATGGGAGCTAGGGATTTCATTTGCTTTATAAAATTCTTTTTGAGTGATTTTATTTTTGATGATACGAATGGCTTTAGTAGCGGGAAAAATTTTCACCCCTTCCTGCTCTAATTTCTCTAGCGCATCTACATTCACCGCTTCAATTTCAATGGTAATGGCATCGAGATTTTTACCAAAATTATACACGGCATCAAAATCGCGAATATCGCCCTTGGTGAAATGATGGCAAAGCTGCGCAGCTGGGGCGTTTTCATCGTTTTCTAGTACATAGGTTTCTACGGTATAATTAGCCGCCGCTTGTAGGAGCATACGGCCTAATTGTCCACCCCCCAAAATACCCACTTTCATAAGCATCATTTGTAGCGAAGATAACCAAGATGCAGATAATTGATTAGCTTTGTTCCAATGTTGCCCGATTATCCACATAAACGCTTCAATGATCTCCGCATGGGCTATTGCCTTTTAATGGAAGCGTTGGCGAGAGATTAGACTATAGACCGTTGACCGTTTTAGTGTCGAGTTACGAGTTTCGGGATACGGGTCAATAAAATTTTCTTCAAGCGTATTAAGCGTAATTATACTTGTATAACACGTATCTCGCAACCCGCATCTAATCAAAGTAAAATAGCTAAACATCTAACCATGAGTAATACCGATTTCCTTCCTTTACAAGGAACCGATTATGTTGAATTTTATGTTGGCAATGCCAAGCAAGCCGCACATTTTTATAAAACAGCTTTTGGTTTTCAGAGCCTTGCTTATGCCGGACCAGAAACAGGTGTGAAGGATCGTGCCAGTTACGCAGTGAGGCAGCATAAATTAACCTTTGTATTCACCACACCATTACGAGCCAATAACGATATAGCCGATCATATTTACAAACATGGTGATGGCGTAAAAATGTTAGCATTGAAAGTTGAAGATGCAGCGGATGCGTGGAAGCAAACTACTATACGCGGCGCAAAAAGTTATATGGAGCCGCAAATAATCAAAGATGATGCGGGCGAAGTGGTGATCAGTGGTATTCATACCTATGGCGAAACGGTGCATTTATTTATTGAGCGTAAAAACTATACAGGTGTGTTTATGCCTGGTTATCGCAAGTGGGAATCCTTTTATAATCCTATCGATACAGGATTATTATATGTAGATCATTGTGTAGGTAATGTGGGCTGGAATCAGATGAATAAATGGGTAAGTTTTTATGAAGAAGTAATGGGCTTTCGAAATATTTTGAGTTTCGATGATAAAGATATTTCTACAGAATATTCTGCCTTAATGAGTAAGGTAATGAGTAATGGAAATGGGTTTGTAAAATTTCCTATTAATGAGCCTGCAGAGGGGAAGAAAAAATCGCAGGTAGAAGAATATTTAGAGTATTATGATGGGGAGGGATGCCAGCACGTGGCCCTTGCCACCAACGATATAGTAACAACTGTTACGGCTTTGCAAAGTAGGGGTGTTGAGTTTTTAAAAGTGCCCACTACTTATTATGATGATTTATTGGATAGGGTAGGTAAGATAGATGAAGACTTAAATCCGCTAAAAGAGCTAGGGATATTGGTAGATAGAGATGATGAGGGGTACTTGTTACAAATATTTACAAAACCTGTTGAAGATAGGCCTACTTTGTTCTTTGAGATCATTCAACGTAAGGGTGCTAAGAGTTTTGGCAAGGGAAATTTTAAAGCCTTATTTGAAGCGATTGAGCGTGAGCAGGAGAGTAGGGGGAATTTGTAAATCTACAATCTGGAATCTACAATCTGGGAAATAAAGCAGATTGAAGATTGATGATTGAAGATTATTTCTTAAGGATATCTCGCACAATCTTCACATGATGCATGGTATGTATGACGGCAAAGCGGATGGTATTCTTTTTATTAAGATGTCCGAATAGGTGATGTTTGATATAGGCATTTGTAGGCAATGCAGGTACTTGGCTCCATATTGCTTTTATAGTTGCTAGTAAATCTTGAAGCTCTTCAATGGTATATTCTTTTTCAGGAAGCACGAATTTCGGTGCTTTGGCTTTCCCGCGTGGAAAGCGGCCGAGTAACATGGCATTTAGTTTTAAAAAACTAAATGTCGGTTGGTAATCGGCTGGGTTTGTTTTTTGAATTGTAGAACCTGTAGCTTCTAATACTTTTAGTGTATGTGCAATATGCCAAGAAACAGATGCTGTAGAAACAAGGTTATTTGTTATGGATGCTTGTGGGATATAAGATTCAAGTATCCCTAGTATTTTTTCGATAGGCTGAGGTAGTATCATAAACCTTTCCAATTATTTTTGTTGATTGTATAAATAAAGTTAAGGTTATCTACCTCTCCATAGTAGGCGATGGCTTTTTCGCCTGTTTTTACAGCGCCAATTTTTTCAATAGCTTTCTGGGAGCGGATATTATTGGCACCGATATTGAAAATTATATGATCTACAAATTGAAAAGCATGATCGATCATCAGTTGTTTAGCTGAACGATTATAAGGAAGTCCCCAACATCTGCGTGCATAAAAAGTATACCCTATTTCTAGGCTACTTTCAGCTTCATTATAAGTGTAGAAGCGAGAGCTACCTATGGGTTCATTATTTTTTGCATCGAGCATCATAAATGCCCCGCCCGATGCTATGGCGCCTTCAAAAAATACTTGAAATACTTCGCGCTGGTAGCGGGTTTTACTGGGGTGTTGTTCCCAAATCAATGGGTCGGATGCAACTACATATAATGTTTCAAAGTCCTTTGTTTCTAGGGGTTTAAGAATCACCCAGTCGTTTTGTAAATGCGTTGGTTGAAGTTTGAACATGATATTTCTAGTACTATATTTTCTTTTAATAAAACCTGAATATTAGTAGCATGTTTTATTAGTTTCAGGCGTCCTTTAAATAAAAAATGCTTATCACCTTTTAAAAATCTGTTAACAATAGTGGTGGTAGATTTACGGCAAGCCAACTCAGTTCCCTGATTATTACAGAGAACGAGTCGGATTTTATTGCCTTCTAATTTTTCTATTAATAGGTGCGCACTAAAAATCAAAATAGTTTTTCGTTTGGAGGCTTAATGCCACGTAAGCGGATATAAATAGTTGCTTGTCCGCGGTGATGCGTTTGGTGTTCAAAGTTTTTTAGCAACCAAGCATATCTAGTTTCTTCTATATTCCCTCTTTTTATCTTTTCTTCTAATTTGCTTGCATCCATCGACTTGATTGCATCAATTACAAAATCGTAACTAGCTAAAGTGAAATAGTTTACAGAATCGGCGCTAAGTGCAGAAGCTGTTCTTTCTAATGGGCGAGATGACCAACTTGGGCGATCTGTACCTGTTGCTGTTGCGGCTATTCCTACATTACCCGACGAGAGGTGGATCATTTGTTGTGCGAAGGAACGGATACTATCTTGTGCCTTAAAGCCATATTGGTCTTTTGGCATAGCATCTAAATATTCTTTGGTATAGGCTTTTGCTCTTTCCCAATCTTTGATCATTTGTGTTTTAACAGTTTCTGATAATTGGGCATTGGCTGCGAGCGAAGCGAGCAGCAGTACTAAAAAAGTAATTTGTTTTTTCATATTAGCATGTTGAGGGTACAAGCTACGGATTTTAGTGGATAGTGGGCAGTGTATAGTGATTAGTGGGTAGTGGGTAGTGGGTAGTGGTATAAGGAATAGGGCGTAAGATGTAAGGAGGAAGCGCAAAATAAAAAAGGTGGAATGTAGTCTTCGACAAGCTCAGACTGACATTCCACCCATATTTTACTATACACTAATCACTTTACACTTGCTACGGTCTACCGTCTCCGGTCTATCGTCTAGTACCTATACATCTCACTCTTAAACGGACCGAACTGAGGAATACCCAAGTATGTAGCCTGTTCACTGGTTAACTCATCTAACTGAGCACCAACTTTAGCAAGGTGTAAACGTGCTACTTTCTCATCTAAATGCTTTGGTAACACATATACTTTATTCTCGTAGTTTTTATAATTAGTCCATAATTCAATCTGGGCCAATGTTTGGTTAGAGAATGAATTACTCATTACAAATGAAGGGTGACCAGTAGCGCAACCTAAGTTAACCAAACGGCCTTCAGCTAATACAATGATATCTTTTCCATCAACATTGTATAAATCTACCTGTGGCTTAATGGTATCTTTTGTATGACCATAGTTGGTATTCATCCAAGCCATATCAATTTCAATATCAAAGTGACCGATATTACAAACGATCGCTTTATCTTTCATGGCACGGAAATGTTTCTCCGTGATCAAATCTCTACAGCCAGAAGCAGTTACAATAATATCAGCTTCCGCAACTGCATCCAACATGCGCTTTACTTCAAAACCATCCATCGCAGCTTGTAATGCACAAATAGGATCGATCTCAGTAACAATTACTCTACAACCAGCACCACGTAAACTCATCGCAGAACCTTTACCCACATCACCATAACCACCAACAACGGCAACCTTACCAGCCATCATTACATCAGTAGCTCTACGAATAGCATCTACTAATGATTCCTGGCAACCATATTTATTATCGAATTTAGATTTTGTAACAGAGTCGTTTACATTGATTGCAGGAATTGGTAAAGTACCCTTCGCCATACGCTCATATAAACGATGTACACCTGTAGTTGTTTCTTCAGATAAACCTTTGATATGCTGTACTAATTCAGGGTATTTATCGAAAACGATATTGGTAAGATCACCACCATCATCTAAGATCATATTCAACGGACGATCAGCACCGCCAAAGAATAAAGTTTGTTCAATACACCAATCTGCTTCTTCTAAGGTTTGTCCCTTCCAAGCAAATACACCAATACCAGCAGCAGCAATAGCAGCAGCAGCCTGATCTTGTGTAGAAAATATATTACAAGAACTCCATTTTACTTCAGCACCCAATGCCACTAATGTTTCAATTAACACTGCTGTTTGGATAGTCATGTGTAAACAACCAGCAACACGGGCTCCTTTTAAAGGCTGAGAAGCACCATATTCAGCACGTAATGCCATTAAACCTGGCATTTCGGCTTCTGCTAAACGAATTTCTTTACGGCCCCAATCGGCTAAGCTAATATCAGCCACTTTGTATTTAAGGCTGAAATCGATAGATGTAGTTAATGTACTCATTGATAGGTTTTTTATGTAGTGCAAAGCTATTTATAAAGAATAAATATTCATAATTATTTAAAAAAATAGAATAAATACGTATTATTTATGTAAATTTAAGGAATAAATATGCTTTTTGTATGGCAAAACCCACTTCAAAAGCCGAATCCACTACCAGCGTTTCTTTAGATGCAAAAGATTTGTTGATATTAAAATTGCTACAACAAAACGCGCGGATAACAGTAAAGGAAATTTCTGACCAGGTTCATTTAAGTACCACACCTGTTCATGAGCGTATTAAACGAATGGAGGAAACGGGAGTGATTAAACAATATGCTACACTAGTAGATCCTGCGAAAGTAAAAAAGGGGTTGATGGTGATTTGTTATGTTTCGCTTCGGCAGCATGATAAAAAAGAAGGGGTGAAATTTATTAAACGCATGCATGAACTCAATGAAGTGATTGAATGCTATAATATTTCAGGTGAATTTGATTTTATGTTGAAAGTAGTGGCGGAGAGTATGGATGCTTACTACGATTTTCATGTAAACAAGTTAAGTCAGGCAGATAATATCGGGCATGTGCAAAGTGTATTTGTGATGGGGGTGATTAAGCAAACACATGTGTTGGTGTATTAAGATAGACGAGAGACAGTAGACGATGGACGATAGGAGGAAGGCCCTTCGACAAGCTCAGGGTGACAAGGTTTAGGGTTTGTTTAGTTTTTTTAGAAGTGCTAAAGTATGCTCAATGCTTTTAGTGTTTTTCCAACCTTCATGTCCGGGTATAATATAGCGTGGGTTTGGAAATACTTGTTGCAATTTTTTGAGCGTATGGGGGTAGGCTTTCAAATTGGCATCTGCAATGTTTCCTATACTGGTAGCTTCGGTGCTTTTAATTAAACAGCCACCATACAAGAGTTTAGTTTGGGGAAACCATACTACTATATTATCTGGTGTATGTCCTTCGCCTGCAAAAAATATACGCATCTTAATACCGCCTATATATATGCTGGTATCATTAGGTAGAAAATATTGCGCGCGGGGTGCATTGGTAGCTCTGCAAATCGAATCTGTTCTTTGGGACGTATATGTTTTAATTCCTTTCGTTTGATAATATGTTAAGCCAGCTGTTCGATCTGCATGCGAATGTGTGGCGACATAGGCAACCACTCTTTTATCATGGAGCTTTTTAATACTATCTAGCAATGGCTGAAACTGGGTGGTATCCCAGGGACAATCAACTAATATAACCCCTTTAGGGGTAACAGCATATAAACCATTGGCGGGGTATTTTTCTCCTTTATAGGTATTGTAGGTTGTAAATACATATAAGCCAGTAGCAACTTTTTTAATGCTTAATGGGGGTTGAGAAAATGTATTAGTAATAATTAATAAAAAGAGCGTTGATAAAATTGAACACTTAAATTTTGTCATGCCTAAAGTTACAGGTTGATCTCCATAATATAATCATCCATTACATAGCCATGATCTAGTTCAAATACCATTTCCTTCTGTACACGAAAACCTTGGTATTCATAAAATGCTTTTGCATTATTATGCTTATTCACTTGTAGAATAAGTTGGCTACCACCATTGGCTTTTGCATAGTTTTTTACTTGTTGCAATAGCGCTTTACCAGCACCTGTTTTTTGAATTGTTGGAAGAATATACAATTTATTCAACTTAAAAATACCATCTGCTTCTTTTGATACAGAAGCAAAACCAATGGGGGCTTGCTCAAAATCGAAAATATAAAACTGATGACCACTATCCATTTGTTTATTAAGCGATGCATCACTGTACATTAAATCGAGCATATAATCGATCTGCGCTTGAGATATAATACTACCATAAGTGCTTGGCCATGTGCGCTCAGCAATGCTGCGGATTGCAGGGATGTCTTGAATATTTGCGGTTCTAATCATATTTAGTTGCGAGATACGGGTTACGAGATACGGGATGTGGGATACGAGATACGGGATAAGGGATGTGGGTTAGTAAATACGGGTTGTGATGTTGAACTCGAAACTCGAATCCCGTATCCCGAAACCATTATAAACTCTTTAAGCTTTCCTCAATCACCAGTATCCTTGCTTCGGCGTCGGCTTGTTTTTTGCGTTCAAAAGCAATTACTTCAGGCTTGGCGTTTTGTACAAATTTCTCGTTCGACAATTTTTTTAGTACCGATTGTAAAAAGTTCTGCTGATACTGTAAATCTTTTTCTAATTCGGTTCGCATAGCATGCGTATCCAAGGCTCGTTCTACTTCAATATAAAATTTATCTGTTTCAACAGCTACAACAATTGAATTGGTAACAGCTTCTTCTGTGTAACCAATGGCAGCTGCATTTACTTGCTTTTTTAAAATGGCTTCGATAGTACGATAACGTTCTTTATTGGCAGTTTGAATATGTAACTGCACCTGTTCTTTGGGCTTGATTTGATTTTTATTTCTTCCATCCCGCAAAGCAGTAATTACTTGTTTTAATAGTTCTGCAGAAGCCAATATATCTTTATCCGCATTACCGAAATCAGTATTTTGTTTCACACACAAATCATCTGCTTGTGGTTGTAGTTGATGATATATTTCTTCTGTAATAAAAGGCATGAATGGATGCAGTAGTTGCATTAGCTGCTCAAAGAAATAAACGGTTTGTTGGTATATTTTTGTATTTATGGGTTGCTCAAAGCCTGGCTTAGCCCATTCTAAATACCAACTACAGAAATCGTCCCAAATAAGGGAATACAATACTTTAAGGGCTTCGCTTAATTTGAATTGATTCAACAGTTCATTTACTTCTGCAGCTACTTCTTGCAAGCGATTATTAAACCAAGTGCCCGCAAAATCGGTATCGTTGGCTGTATGGTTTGTATCTACTCTTTGCTCCCAACTTTTAACGAGCTTGAGTGCATTCCATAATTTATTGTTGAAATTTCTTCCTTGCTCTAATGCCGATTCATCGAAAAGAATATCATTACCTGCGGGGGATGCAATCATAATACCAAAACGAACCGCATCGGCGCCATATTGATCAAGTAAGCTGAGTAAGTCGGGTGAGTTGCCTAAACTCTTACTCATTTTTCTACCTAATTTATCTCTTACAATACCCGTGAAGTATACGTCTTTAAAAGGCTTTAGTTGTTTGTATTCATAGCCAGCCATGATCATACGTGCTACCCAGAAGAAAATAATTTCTGGGGCTGTAACTAAAGTACTAGTAGGGTAGTAGTAATTTACCTCTTTATTAGTAGGATCTGATAAACCTTTGAATACTTCAAAAGGCCATAACCAAGATGAGAACCAAGTATCCAAACAATCCTCATCTTGATGAATATCGTTGATGGTGAGTGATGGATTTTTTTCTTGTAATTGTGTTAGTGCTTCTTCGGCTGTTTTTGCCACTGCAAAATCTCCTTTGGTGGTATACCATGCTGGTATGCGATGTCCCCACCAAAGTTGCCTACTGATACACCAGTCTTTAATATTCTCCATCCAATGACGATAGAGATTTTTAAACTTAGCAGGGTGAAAATTAATCTCGCCTTCCATCACTGCTTTCAATGCAGGCTCAGTAATGGCTTTCATGCTCACCCACCATTGTAAACTTAGGCGTGGTTCAACTACTACATCTGTACGTTCACTAAAGCCAACCTGGTTAGTGTATTCTTCGGTTTTAGCTAATAAACCCGCTTTATCTAAATCTTCAACAATTTTTTTACGAACTACAAAACGATCTTCTCCAATATATAATTGAGCCGCTTCACTCATCGTACCATCTTCATTGAGCGTTTCAATGACTTCGAGATTGTGTTTTTGTCCGATTTGATAATCGTTGATATCATGTGCAGGTGTAACTTTTAATGCACCTGTACCAAAATCCATGGTAATATAATCGTCGGTGATAATAGGAATACGGCGATTGATCAATGGTAC
>JBDKJW010000085.1:0-9302 GCA_039796395.1 Bacteroidota bacterium | reverse complement strand
AATACTATAATCAGAAAGTATCAATGCCTTGTTTCTTTTCACACAAACATCATGTTCAAAGTGTACAGCTGGTTTACCATCACGTGTTCTTACCGTCCAACCATCATCATCGGTATACACTTCTTTACTGCCCATATTAATCATGGGTTCAATAGCTAATACCAAATTTTCCTTCATCTTCGGACCAGTACCCCGCTTACCATAATTGGGCATTTGTGGATCTTCATGCAAACTCTTACCAATACCATGGCCTACTAATTCTCTTACTACACCATAGCCATGCTTTATTTCTGTATGCTCTTGAATGGCATAAGCGATATCACCTATTCTATTATTAACAATGGCTTTTTCAATACCCTTATACAACGACTCTTTAGTAACCCTTACCAAATCAAGAACAGCTTGCGATACATCACCTATAATAAAAGTATACGCATGATCTCCATGCCAACCATTTAAAATTAAGCCCATATCTATGGATACAATATCACCGTCTTTCAACGGTGTTTTATTGGGGAACCCGTGTACAACCACATCATTTACAGAAGCACAAATTGTAAAAGGATAGCCCCGATAATTTAGGAAAGAGGGCAAAGCTTTATGATCTTTAATAAATGCCGCACATAATGCATCAATATCAAGTGTTGTAACACCTGGCTTTAGTATTTTGGCAACCTCAGTAAGTGTTTTACTTACCAATGTAGCCGATTCCTTCATCAATGCTATTTCTGCATCTGTTTTATAAATAATCATATTCCGCGGATAACTCATTGTAAAAAACAAACCTGCCCAGATGAGCAGGTTTGCAAAGTTCGTAAATATTATTTAATTAAATGGTTGAGCTAGAAACTGTCTGACGGCCCTGAACTCTACCACTCTTCATCAATCCATCGTACTGGCGCATCAACAAATAAGTTTCGATTTGTTGTAAGGTATCTAAGATAACACCCACCATAATTAATAGTGAAGTACCGCCAAAGAAAGTACTAAAGCCTTGGGTTACGCCTAAACGCTGCGCAAAGCCTGGTAAAATACCTACTAAGGCTAAGAATATAGCACCTGGTAATGTAATTCTATCCATGATAGCACCAATATAATCTGCAGTAGGCTGACCAGGTTTTACACCTGGAATAAAGCCATTATTACGTTTTAAATCTTCTGCAATTTGCTTAGGATTAAAAATCAATGCAGTGTATAAGAAGGTAAAACCAATTACCATTACAGAATAAATTACCATATACCACACATTGCTATGATCATTAAAGATCTTTACGATGCCTTGTGCTGAATCTAAATTAGTAAAAGAAGCCAATGTTGGTAAGAACATAATTGCTTGTGCAAAGATAATTGGCATTACACCTGCACTATTTACTTTAACAGGAAGAAACTGACGAGCACCACCGAATTGACGGTTACCGATAATTTGTTTTGCATAGTTTACAGGTATCTTACGAACACCTTGTACCAACACAATCAATCCCATGATAATGGTAACCAAAATAGCAATCTCCACTAAGAAGATCAATAATCCACCGCCACCACTAACACCTTTCGCTCCAAATTCTTGGATCAATGATTGTGGCAAACGAGCTAAGATACCTACCATGATAATGATAGAAGTACCATTACCTAAACCTTTATCTTGAATACGCTCTCCCAACCACATTACAAATAGTGTACCTGCCGTAAGTGTTACTACCGTAGAGAACCAGAAGAATGGTTTGTAAGCAGGAAGAATAGCTTCTGCATAACCCGGACTATTTAAATACGCCACATAAGCACCCGCTTGAAAAGCAGTTACGATAACAGTGAGGTAGCGCGTCCATTGATTAATTTTCTTTCTTCCGCTCTCTCCTTCTTTCTGCACTTTTTGTAATTGAGGAACAAGGATCGTCATCAATTGCATAAAGATAGATGCAGAGATATAAGGCATGATACCTAGGGCAAGGATAGATGCTTGTGAGAAAGCACCACCTGCAAACATATCAAAGATACCTAGCAAGCCATTGCTTTGAGCAGCCGATTGAGCAGCTTCGATTTTATTCGGATCGATACCTGGTAATACGATATGTGTACCTACTCTATAAGTAAGTACCAAGGCAAGTGTTACGATAATTTTATTACGTAATTCCTCGATGGTCCAGATATTCTTTAAAGTTTCAACTAATTTTTTCACTTCACTAATTTGATGGCATTAAAACTATAAACCAAAAAAAACGCATCATCGATGCGTCTGGCAAATTACGTTAAAATTATTTCAGAATTTCAACTGATCCGCCGGCTGCTTCGATTGCTGTTTTAGCTTTCTCGCTGATGGCGTTGATTTTGAAACTCAACTTCGCTTTTAATTCTCCGTTTGCTAATACTTTTACTAGATCTGTACGGTTAATTAATCCATTGATATATAAATTCTCTGGTGTAATTTCTGTGAAACCGTATTTAGCTACTAATTGCTCTAACTGACCAAGGTTAAACACTTTATAAGAAACGCGGTTATTATTCTTAAATCCACGCTTTGGAATACGACGTTGAATCGGCATCTGTCCACCCTCATGCGCCATTTTGCTCTTGTAACCTGCGCGGCTTTGTCCACCTTTATTACCTTTCGTAGAAGTACCACCTTTACCAGATGCTTCACCTCTACCTAATCTTTTCTCTTTTTTTACTGAACCTTCTGCAGGCTTTAAGTTGTGTAGTTTCATGTGTTTGATTTTGTACTTACGGGGTATCACCCCTCGCGTTAATTAATCTTCAATTTTCAATCTACAATCTTCAATTTAATTTCAGATTTTCAGATTCCAGATTGAAGATTGGCTTAAGCCAATTCCTCTACCTTCACTAAATGACTAACCTTGTTAACCATACCAAGGATTTGAGGAGTAGCTTCTACTTCTTTAGTAGCGTGCAATTTCTTTAAACCAAGCGCAATCAACGTTTGCTTTTGACGCTCAGATCTATCGATACCGCTTTTTACTTGTGTTATCTTAATCTTTTTCATAATTATCCGTTGAATACCTTTGTTAATTTCAGGTTACGACTCTTAGCAACTTGTACTGGCTCTCTTAATGAACTTAAAGCTTTAATTGTTGCTTTAACCACATTATGGGGGTTTGCAGAACCAAGGCTTTTAGCAAGTACGTCGGTAATACCTGCACTTTCTAATACAGCACGCATGCTACCACCCGCGATTACACCCGC
Organism: Bacteroidota bacterium; assembly: GCA_039796395.1. Taxonomy (GTDB): domain Bacteria; phylum Bacteroidota; class Bacteroidia; order Chitinophagales; family Chitinophagaceae; genus Sediminibacterium. The sequence continues at coordinate 6,104 of JBDKJW010000085.1, read as the reverse complement.
TCCATGAGCAGCTGGCTTAATTAATACTTTAGCAGCACCTTCTTTAGACCACTGTTCGTGAGGTATAGTTCCGTGCATGATTGGTACTTTTACTAAATTCTTTTTTGCATCTTCAATTCCTTTAGAAATTGCTTCTTGCACTTCTTTAGCTTTTCCTAAACCTTGGCCTACTACACCATTTTCGTTTCCTACAACTACAAGTGCAGAGAAACTGAATGTACGTCCGCCTTTTGTGGTTTTAACCACACGGTTAATGGCAACTACTTTATCTTTCAATTCGATGTCGCCACCGGCTTTTACTTTATTTACGCTTACTTTAGACATTTATCTAACGATTAATTGATGTTAGCAAATTAAAATTGAAGTCCACCTTCTCTTGCGCCGTCTGCAACAGACTTCACACGACCATGATATAAATTACCGCCTCTATCGAATACACAAACTTCTAGGCCCAAAGCTTTGGCCTTGGTAGCTAATGCACCACCAACCATTTTCGCTTTTTCAGTTTTAGTTCCTTTTTGTGCTGCGATATCTTTATCCAAAGAAGATGCAGAGGCCAATGTTGTACCGTTAATATCATCAATCAACTGAACATAGATTTCAGCATTGCTTCTAAAAACAGCCAAACGTGGCTTTACGGCAGTACCGGCCACCTTCTTACGGATGCGGTATCTGATTTTCTGCCTTTGTACTAGTTTGCTCATTTTGTTGTATTTGAAACCACCGATTCGGCCGGTAGTTGTTAATTTAATTATTTACCTGCTGCTTTACCTGCTTTTCTTCTCAATACTTCACCAGCGTATTTAACACCTTTTCCTTTGTATGGCTCAGGCTTACGTAAGCTTCTTAATTTGGCAGCTACCTGTCCAATCAATTGCTTGTCTATTCCTTCTAAGAAAATTTTTGGATTTTGACCTTTCTCCGTGGTAGTTGCAACGGTAAGTTCTTTCGGAATTTCAAAAATGATATTGTGAGAATAACCTAATGCTAAATCTAGGGTATTACCAGTATTAGCAGCTTTATAACCTACCCCTACTAATTCTAGTTCTCTTTTGTATCCATCTGTAACCCCTTTCACCAAATTAGCCAACAACGCACGGTATAAACCATGCATAGCGCGGTGACGAATTTGATCTGTAGGGCGGCCTAAGTTTACTTCAGTTTCAGTAACTTCTACCTTGATATCTCTATCAATAGCTTGTTTCAATTCACCCTTAGGGCCTTTTACTGTAACGGTATTATCAGCAGCAACAGTTACTGTTACGCCTTTTGGTAATACCACCGGTTTTTTTCCAATACGAGACATAGTCGGTTTTTTTATTTATTCTACTTTGGTTCGTGTTCAGCCACGACTAAGAGGCTTAATTGTCGAACCCGAATGATTTACGAAATATAGCAAAGCACTTCACCACCTACATTCTGTGCTTTAGCTTGTTTATCAGTTAATACACCCTTAGATGTACTTAAAATAGCTACCCCTAATCCGTTAATAACGCGTTTGATTTCAGCAGGTTTTGCATACTGACGCAAACCCGGGCGGCTCACTCTTTCCAAAGAACGAATAGCTGGTTGCTTGGTAGAAGGATCGTACTTTAAGGCGATCTTGATCAACCCTTGTTTGTTATCATCTTCGAATTTGTATTTCAAGATATATCCTTGATCGTACAAAATCTCAGTCATACGCTTCTTTAGGTTAGAAGCAGGAATTTCTACCAGGCGATGACCCGCCAATTGTGCATTACGGATTCTGGTTAAGAAGTCTGCTATAGGATCAGTTACCATATTATTTTTATTAATTCAGTTCTAAATCTTGTTTCCAGGTTGGGATTACCAACTTGCTTTTTTAACACCCGGAATTTGGCCATTCAAAGCCATATCACGGAAAATCACTCTCGACAAACCAAAGTAGCGCATATAGCCTTTCGGACGGCCAGTGAGCTGACAACGGTTTTTCAATCTTACGGGAGAAGCATTTTTGGGTAGTGCATCCAATCCTGCGAAGTCGCCTGCTGCTTTTAAAGCGGCACGTTTTTCTGCATATTGTGCAACCATTTTCTCACGCTTTCTTTGTCTGGCTTTAATTGATTCTTTTGCCATAGTGTTGTTGATTCGTTTTTATTAATCTTTCTTGGTTCCTTTAAACGGCATACCTAATTCTTTAAGCAATTCATATGCTTCTTCATTAGAGTTTGCAGTTGTTACAAATGTGATATCTAATCCAGTGATTTTATTCACTTTATCGATGTCGATTTCTGGGAAGATGATTTGTTCAGTAACACCCAATGTGTAGTTACCTCTTCCGTCGAAAGCTTTATCGCTGATGCCTTTGAAATCACGAACACGTGGTAAGGCAACAGATACTAATCTGTCGAGGAACTCATACATTTTCTCACCACGTAAAGTAACACGTGCGCCAATGGGCATACCCTTACGGAGTTTGAAGTTTGAAATATCTTTCTTAGACATGGTTGGAACTGCTTTCTGACCAGTGATCATGTTCAGTTCATCCACAGCGATGTCTACCAATTTTTTATCGGTAACAGCACCGTTTACACCACGGTTAATACAAATTTTTTCGAGTTTAGGAGCTTGCATTACAGTTTTGTAAGCAAACTTCTTCATCAACGCAGGTACAACATCTTTGCTATACTTCGTTGCTAATCTTGGTATATATTTTTCAGTACTCATTATTTGATTACCTCCCCAGATTTTTTAGATACACGAATTAGTTTTCCGTTTTCACGGGTGCGCTTTACTTTAGTAGGCTCACTTTTTTTAGCATCCCAAAGCATTACATTGCTGATATTAATCGGCGCTTCTACTTTCACAATACCACCTTTGGTATTTTGTGCAGAAGGTTTAGTGTGCTTGGTTACAATGTTTACGCCCTCTACAACTACACGACCTTTATCTACAATTACTTCCAACACTTTGCGGGGCTTTTTCAAATCCTTATCATCACCGGCAATTACCACAACGGTATCTCCTTTTTTGATGCTGAATTTGGCTTTAAATCTTGTGCTCATTTTATATTAGCTTTTAGCTTATTTTATAATACTTCAGGTGCAAGAGAAATGATCTTCATGTATCCTTTATCACGCAACTCTCTTGCTACTGGTCCGAAAATACGTGTACCACGAGGCTCGTCGGCATTGTTTAAAAGTACCACTGCGTTATCGTCGAAACGGATGTATGAACCGTCTTTTCTACGTAACTTATTCGTTGTACGAACAATTACCGCTTTAGAAACAGTACCTTTCTTAACACCACCCGCTGGGATAGCATCTTTTACTGTTACTACAATTTTATCTCCGATTTTAGCATAATCCTGTCCGCTGTTTCCTAGTACCTTAATACAAAGCACTTCTTTCGCTCCACTATTATCAGCTACATTTAATCTGCTTTCTTGCTGAATCATTTTATTTAATTTGAGATGTTTAAATTATTTCGCCTTCTCCACGATCTCTACCAGTCTCCAACGCTTTGTTTTACTCAGCGGACGAGTTTCCATGATCTTTACTACATCCCCGATCGTACACTCTCCTTTCTCATCATGAGCGTGGAACTTCGTGGTTTTCTTTACGAATTTTCCGTAGATAGGGTGTTTTACTTTTCTTTCTACAGCTACAGTGATGGTTTTATCCATTTTATCGCTGGTAACGATCCCTGTTCTGGTTTTACGCAAATTTCTTTCAGCCATTGTGTTTAATTTATGGTTTAGATACCCATTTCTTTTTTCTTCAACTCGGTTTGAAGGCGGGCGATATCCCGGCGCAAACCACGAATGCTCATCGGATTTTCAAGCGGTGAAATCGCATGTGCGAATTCCAACTTCTTTAAGCGAAGTTGATCTTCTTGGATTTTAGCCTGCAAATCTGTAACCGTTAGGTCTTTGAGGTTCTTGTTGAATTCGTATGTTTTTTTATTAGCCATTGTACTATCTTTTAACAATTATGCTTGCAAATCTCTTCTAACAATGAATTTGGTAGCAATCGGTAATTTTTGTGCAGCCAATCCCATTGCTTCTTTAGCAACCGCTTCTGTAACACCATCGCATTCGAAGATGATACGTCCTGGTTCTACCACAGCAGCCCAAAACTCAGGGTTACCTTTACCCTTACCCATTCTCACTTCGGCTGGCTTACGGGTAATGATCTTATCTGGGAATATGCGAATCCACACATTACCCTCTCTTTTCATTGCACGCGTCATTGCCTGACGAGCTGATTCAATTTGGCGGTTGGTTAACCAAATAGGCTCTAATGCTTTTAAAGCGAATGAACCAAATGATATAGCAGTACCACGCTTAGCCACTTCGCGAATGCGTCCTTTCTGCTGTTTTCTATGTTTGCTTCTTTTAGGCTGTAACATCTTTTAATTTTTGTTCCGTTTATTAATTTCTACCTCTTCCACCACCTCTTCTGTCGTCTCTTCTATCACCACCTCTTCTATCATCACCACCTGGACGCTCTCTTCTCTCACTCATATCATTCTTTCCACCTACAAAGTTCGGGTTGAGTTCACGCTTACCAAGTACTTCTCCTTTACATATCCATACTTTGATACCAATTTTACCATATACAGTTTGTGCATATACATTGGCATAATCAATATCCATACGGAATGTATGTAATGGCGTACGGCCTTGCTTAAATTCTTCACTACGGGCAATTTCAGCACCACCTAAACGACCGCTTAATTTCACTTTAATACCTTCTGCACCCATACGTAATGTAGAGGCAATAGCCATTTTGGTAGCACGCTTAAAGTTGATACGGTTTTCGATTTGGCGAGCAATCGTATCTCCTACGATTGTTGCATCCAACTCTGGCCGGCGGATCTCAAGGATGTTGATTTGAACATCTTCTTTACCGGTTAATTTTTTCAACTCTTCTTTAATACGATCTACTTCATTACCACCTTTACCGATGATGATACCAGGCTTAGAAGTATGAATCGTAACAATGAGTTTACCCAGTGTACGCTCGATAACAATTTTAGCGATTCCGCCTTTGCTGATACGTGCACTTAAGTAAGTACGAATCTTATGATCTTCGATCAATTTAGATGCGTAGTCTTTTTTGCTACCATACCAGTTACTGTCCCATCCGCGGATGATACCTAACCTGTTACCAATTGGATTTGCTTTCTGACCCATATTATGGTTTTACGAATTTTTTGAATCTACAATTATAGTTACGTGATTGCTGCGTTTACGTACTCTGTATCCGCGACCTTGTGGAGCCGGGCGCATACGCTTAAGTACACGACCACCATCTACAAAAACTGTTTTTACTACCAAACTGCTATCGGCAGCACTTGTACCATTATTTTTTTGCTCCCAATTGCTAATCGCACTCTTGAGGAGTTTAGCCAGTGGTGTGGCATTGTGTTGTGGATGGTGCTCGAGAATGGCTAGTGCCTTTTCTACTTCCATACCACGGATCACATCGGCAAGTAAACGCATCTTGCGCGGTCCGGTAGGGTAATTGTTCAGTTTAGCTACTGCTTCCATTTTTAATTTGTTTTCAAGTAGTATTAACTACTAACTATTTATTTTTTTGTTCCTGCGTGTCCTCTAAAGTTTCTAGTAGGTGCAAACTCACCGAGTTTGTGACCCACCATAAATTCAGTTACATAAACTGGAATGAATTTATTACCATTATGTACTGCAAAAGTATGCCCTACAAAATCAGGCGTAATGGTACTTCTGCGGCTCCATGTTTTGATAACATTCTTCTTCGTTTTACCATCGTTGATGGCAACCACTTTACCTTCTAGGTTAGCGTCTACGTAAGGACCTTTTTTAATCGAACGACCCATATTATTTTATTTACTGGTCTTAATTAGTTTATTGTTTGATTAGCTTATTTAGCTAATTTTTTTCCATCTCTGCGTTGGATAATTAATTTATCACTGCCTTTTCCTTTAGTACGTGTTTTCTCTCCTTTCGCGTACTTACCGGTTCTACTACGTGGATGACCACCAGAAGCTTTACCTTCACCACCACCCATCGGGTGATCTACTGGGTTCATGGCAACACCACGTACACGCGGACGAATACCTTTCCAACGATTCTTACCAGCTTTACCAGCAGTTTCCAA
>JBDKJW010000084.1:0-9615 GCA_039796395.1 Bacteroidota bacterium | reverse complement strand
TTTATTAAACTAGCTGCTGGATATACTTGTAGTGAGGTTCCTATCACCACAAAAATATCTGCTGTTGCAACAATTTGTGCAGCGGTTTGAAGTAGGGGAACTTCTTCTTCAAACCAAACAATAAAGGGGCGTAGTTGTGAACCATCAGGTGCTTTGTCGCCTGGTTGTATATCTCCCCGAATTTCATAAGCAATACTTTTATTCCTTTCACTACACATTTTAAAAATCTCTCCGTGTAAGTGTAACACATGTGAACTTCCACCACGTTCATGTAAATCATCAATATTTTGTGTAATAATATGCACATCAAATTTTTCTTCTAAAGCGGCTAAGCCAATATGCGCAGCATTGGGTTTTGCTGCTGCTACATCTTTACGCCGCATATTATAAAAATCGAGTACTAAGGGCATATTCGCCGCCCACCCGCGAGGGGTAGCTACTTCATATACATTATAGCCTTCCCATAATCCATCACTGTCTCTAAAAGTTTTTAAACCACTTTCGGCTGAAATACCAGCACCCGACAACACAACTATTTTCTTTTTAGCATTCATATTTAATCACAGATTTCACTGATTAATTCTCAGATAACACAGATTTTTTAATTTTCGAACGCAATATCTATAAACTGTCTACGGTCTCCGGTCTACCGTCCCCGCTCAGCGGGGGTCTACTGCCTTTTTAAATGCAATCCCTTCGGTTGCGTAAATGCCCTTAAACCCATATAAGATAGTGTACTTCCGAATCCTGAATTTTTTCTACCGCTCCAAGGTAATGCAGCACTTACTCTATCGCAACAATTCCAGTACCCTGTACCAGTAGGCATTTCAGCGAGTATGTTTCTTGCTCTCTCTTCATTACTACTGTATACACCTGCGGTTAATCCGTACGCTGTATCTTTCATTTGTTCAATCGCTTCTTCATCGTCTTTTACAGTAGCAATACCAATAATAGGACCAAAGCTTTCCTCTTGCATCACTAACATATCATTGGTAACATTAATTAAAACAGTAGGCTCAAAATAATAGCCATGGCCCTCTACTTTTTTACCACCTGTTGCTATTGTTGCCCCTTTGGATACTGCATCTGTTATTTGTTTTTCGAGTACCTGTATTTGTGCTGCTCTACTGAGTGGACCAATATATACGCCTTCGGAGGAGGGGTTACCGATTTTCCAAGACTGCACTTCTTTCACAAATGCATTAATATAAGTAGCTGCAATTTTTTCATGCACATAAATTCTTTCTACTGCACAACAGCTTTGTCCGTTATTATAAAACGCCCCATCCGCAGTTGCTGCTGCAACATCTTCTATATTATTAATATCATCGGCTATATACAAAGGATCTTTTCCTCCTAACTCGCAACCACATACCACCATTTTCTTCGACACGCTTTCGTAGATATATTTCCCTGTAGCATAAGAGCCCGTAAAAAAATAACCATTAAAAGATAAATCGAGTAACTGTTCACCAACTTCTTTACCTCCGATTGCTACTTGAAAACAATTAGTAGGTAGGCCTGCAGCATATAGCAATCGCTGGATATGTAGTCCCGTTAGTGTTGTATATTCAGAGGGCTTGTACATAACCGTATTGCCTGCTAAAAGGGCTGGGATAAAAACATTCACACCCACTAAATACGGATAATTCCAGGCAGAAATATTACATATAACACCCAAGGGTTCATGTATAATTATTTCACGCATCGTATCGGTTTGCAACATCAGCTCATCTGCTAAATACTTTTCCGCATTAGTCAACATCCAAGCTATTCTTGCCCTTGCTCCGTTGATTTCATTTTTAGCTTGGTTCATGGGCTTTCCCATTTCAGCACTTAAATCAGCAGCTAATTGTACAGATTCTTCTGCTAACAAAGCCGAAAATTTTTCGATTATTTGTATACGATCAACCAAGGAAACTTTTTTCCAAGTTGATTGTCCAGTTACTAATAACTGAAACGATGCATGAATAGATGCTTGCGTTGCGGCAGGAATTTCTTGAATAATTTCTTCTGTTGCAGGATTAATAATTTGCATATTATAAGGCGGTGCTATAAAGTTCTTTAAAATTTTCTCTACTGACAGGCTTATGGTTATTGGGGTGCGCAAAATCGGCCAATGCCAAATCGCTTAAGGTTTCGATATGTTCTGCTCTTACGCCAATATCACGCAATTGTAAAGGGATATTAATTTTTTTATTCAACTCAAATAAATACTGCACAACTGCTTCTCCACTTAGCTCTTGCAATTCAAAAATTTGCGCCATGCGTTTGAATTTTTCTTCTGCACCACCAATATTAAATTGCATACCATATGGTAAATTCACGGCATTGGCTAGGCCATGATGTGTATCTAATAAAGAGGAGAGTGGGTGTGCTAAAGAATGTACTACCCCCAATCCTTTCTGAAAAGCGATGGCTCCCATTAAAGAAGCAATTAACATATTACTCCTTGATGCGGGTGTAGGATTATTTACAGCAGTTATGATTGATTGATGAATCAGTAATATACCTTCTAAGGCAATGCCCTCACAAAGTGGGTGATGCATTTTTGCTAAATATGCTTCCATATTATGCGTGAGCGCATCCATGCCTGTTGCCGCTGTAATAAATGCGGGTAAATCATAGGTAAGCTCGGGGTCTGCAAAAATAATTTTCGCTAATAATTTCGGTGAGAAAAGAATTTTTTTCTGATGCGTTTCATCGTCGGCAATAATAGCACTTCTACCCACTTCACTGCCTGTGCCAGCTGTTGTTGGTATTGTAATAAAATGAGGAACATCATTTGTTACATACACATCGCCGCCAATTAAATCGTCGTATGTAAATAAATCTTCACGATGATTTACACGTAATACAATGGCTCTGGCTACATCAATAGCAGCGCCACCACCTATGCCAATAACGCAATCTCTCTTTGTAGCATCCCAATAATCAGTACCCTTGTACACATCAGATTTTACAGGGTTTTTGTGGATGGAAGAGAATACTTCAACAGCTATGCCCTGCGCGGATAATTGAGCAATTATTTTTTTAAAAAAATCTAGCTGTGCTACAGTGGCATCCGTAACAATCAAAGGCGCATGTAATTGATTTTTTTTTAAATAAGGTGCTAACTCTTGTACGGCACCCGCACCAAAACGAATAGTGGTAGGAAAATTATATTGTAGGATATTCATATCAAATAATTTCAAAATAACGTTTCAATTCCCAATCGGTTACGGGTTTTAAATGTTGGCGCCATTCCCATTCACGGGTTGCAATAAAATGTTCTGTGAATCTATCTCCAAAAATTTCTGCCGCTAAACCTGCTTGTTTCATTTTTGCTGTTGCCATTTCTAATGTGGCAGGCAATCGTCCGAATTTTTCTTCTTTATAACCATTACCCGTGGTTATTGTTTGTAGTGTTAATTTGTTCTCAATACCAAATAGCCCTGCACCAATACTTGCTGCAATTGATAAGTAGGGATTTACATCCGCGCCTGGTACCCTAGTTTCAACCCTGCATGATTTTGAAGAGCCATTCAATACCCGGATAGCAACCGTTCTATTATCTATACCCCATGTTAGTGTGGTGGGTGCCCATGCACCTTCAACCAAACGCTTGTAACTATTGATGGTTGGTGCAAAGAAAGGAAGTATATGTGGTAGGCAGTATAATTGTCCGGCAATATATTGCTCCATCAACTCACTCATATTGGTACTTGCTTTTCTATCATAGAATAAATTCGTACCACTTTCTATGTCCCATAAGCTTTGGTGAATATGTCCGCCACAACCCGGTAAATTTTCATTTACCTTAGCCATGAAAGTAGCCATGATACCATGCTTATAAGCAATTTCTTTTACAGCTGTTTTAAATAATACAGCACGGTCGGCAGCTTCCAAAGCTCCACTATAATTGATGGCTGCTTCATAAGTACCTGCACCCGTTTCTGTGTGTAATCCTTCAATGGGGATATTAAATTTTCCCAATAAATCAAATAAGTCAGCAAAGAATTCATTTTTAAAACTGGTTCTTAAAATGGAATACCCAAACATACCAGGGGTAATGGGGGTAAGATTTTTATAATTTTTATCTTGTGCTGTTTGCGGTGTTTCAGAAAAATTGAACCATTCAAATTCTTGGGCGCAAGCCGCATGTAAGCCCATGGATTGCGCTTTAGCAATTATTTTTTTGAGTAACTGTCGGCCACAAACATCAGCTACTCCACCTTCCTTATTCAATAATTCGCCTAAGAAAAAGGGGATATTATCTTCCCAAGGAATTCTACGGAAACTATTGATATCAATGCTTGCAGGGGCATCTGGGTAACCTGAATGCCAACCTGTGTATGCAGTGTTATCATAACAAGCATCACTTGAATCCCATCCATATATTACATCACAAAAACTTGTTTTGCTTTCAATACAACTAAAAAATTTATCGGTAGAAATATACTTACCTCTTAGTATGCCGTCGATATCTGCATAAGCAATTTTTACTTTACCACTAGGGTGATTCTTAACATAAGAAAGAATGGTAGCTAGATCCATAAAAAAGTGTTTAAGGATTATTTCTATTGATGAATATAAAAAGGGCGAAGCAAATAATTAGCAAACTAATATAAATGGTGAATAAAATAGGATTATACCATGCCATGGTTATTAATGAAATGATGCCTATGATTATTGCGATAATGGGGGTGTAGGGGTAGAAGGGGATTTTAAACGGGCGCGCCAATAACGGTTCTTTTTTTCGTAAAACAAGTAACGACCACATAGAGATAATGTATAAGCTTAATGCGGCGAATACAGCAATGGTAATAATTTCAGCTGTTTTTCCAGAAAACAGAATGATAATACCTAAACACATATTCAATAATAATGCGTTGGTGGGAGTTTGAAAATGCGGATGAATTTTTCCGAAGAAAACAGGGAAACATTTCATCTTGCTAAATTCATAATTGGCTCTACCTGCTGATAAAATAATACCATGAAAAGAAGCTACTAGGCCCGCTATTCCTGCCATTACAAATAGGGTATTCAAATAACTGGTTGAAGGAATAATTTGTGCTAATGCCAATGGTAATGGAGCATCTGATATATTGCCGTTTGCATCATATACAATTTTCTCCCAGCCACTGATACCAACAGATGCAGCAAAAGTGAGTATACAAATGATTACCAAAGTGAGCAGGGCAGAGCCAAAACCTCGTAATAGGGTTTTGCTTGGATTAATTGTTTCTTCCGCCATATTGGCTACCCCTTCTATTCCTAAAAAAAACCAAATAGCAAAGGGTATCGAAGCTAAGCTTCCTTGCCAACCTTTTGGTAATTTGTTGATAGAGAAAGCCTGCCACGAAAAATAGGGCAAACAAATAATCGCAAAGAGTATGAGCGCTAATAAAGAAACGATGGTAATACTCAGTTCAAATTTAGCAGCTAATTGTACTCCGTAAATATTAATTGCAGTAAAAAAAAGATAGGCAGCAATGGCAATACAAAGTGGAGAAAACTGGGGTAAAAAAATATGTATGTAGGAACCAATTCCCAGGGCTATAGCTGGTGGTGCAAAAATAAATTCTATATTCTGAGATAATCCAGCAATAAATCCCCATTGTTTGTCTAGGGCTTTATTGGCATAATCAAATGCACCACCTGCTTTTGGAATAGCACAAGCTAGTTCGGCATATCCAAACGTGAAACAGGCATAGAGAATTACAATTAAAAAAGTGGCTAGGGCAAAACCATAACTACCGCCTTTTTCAAGCCCCAGATTCCAGCCAAAAAACATACCTGAAATCACATAGCCCACACCTAAGCCCCAGAGCATTAGTGGGGTGATAGATCGGTTTAATGTAACTTGTTCTTGCAAGGTTAAATTTATATAGTTGTTTTAGCCATTTCCAAAACAATATCCCATTCAGATGGTGTAACAGGTTGTACAGATAATCTACCGAGCTTAACTAAAGCCATATTGGCTAAGGCTTTATTGGCTTTAATTTCAACTAAACTAACGGGTTGTTTTAATTTTTTATAAGGCTTTAAATCAACAACCACCCATGCATCTTCCGAAGTAGTTGGGTCTTGATAGGCTTCCTTTACTACTTTGGCAATGCCTACAATTTCCAAGCCTTCATTACTATGATACCAAAATACTAAATCGCCTTTTTGCATGGAGCGTAAGTTATTTCTTGCAGCATAATTACGTACGCCATCCCAAAAAGTTAGTTTATCTTTTTCAAATTGATCCCAGCTGTATTTGAAGGGTTCTGATTTTACAAGCCAATAGTTCATGTTAGTTACAGGTTATTAGGTTAATAAGTTATTATGTTAGACGATGGACCGTTGACCGTCTACCGTCCACGGTCTACGGTCTGGAACACAATGCCTTCCTTCTTCAACTCCGCCAATACGGGCACATAAATTTCAGGAAGAATGGGGATATGTAAGCCAGTTAATTTTATTTTTTCCTCTAAGATTAAAACGGCAGCAATACCCAATGGTAACCCTACTGTTTTAGCCATTGCCGTGTGTAAAGCATTATCTCCTTTAACCATTAAGCTGCTTGTTATTGTATGCTTTTCTTCATTCAATTGATAAGCTATTTCATGGAGCATTACGATCATGTCCTTATCGGCAGGCGCTAAGGCTAGTTTTATTTCAAGTATATTTTGTAAAACTGCAGCATAACTAATAATACCCTTATTTAGTGTAGTGGCATCATTCCATCCCAATTCATTTAGTTGTTGTTGTAGAATTGGATTGTTGATATGTATATCATTGGCAACAAATGCATGTCGTAAAAAATGACTAATCGAATCGTTATTGGTATCAAACATTTTTTCATCTGAACACAAGCCCGCATCGATTATTTTTTGCCAACCAGTACAAAAATCAGCATACCGTAAAGTTGTGCGCATGAAATCAGTTGCCTCTTCCAACTTGTATAAAGGTATATACGATAGCGAATCTCTATTTGGATAGTAGGCAAGTGGGGGTAGGTTTGGAAAATGGATTAATTCCCCCGATGAAAAAATGGCTTTATACGGAATTTGAACCACCTGATTATTTGATTTATATATGGCGCCTGCGGCGCCAGCTGTTACTATATTTCGAGGGTTCCAACTAATTTTATAATGCCAAGCATTGGTATCGCTTTCCGGCGCAATTAATCCACCACAATGAGAATGGAAAGAGGTGATTTCCCCCCCTTTATTTTTAATCTTATGAATCAATTCCATGGCACTCATATGATCAATACCAGGATCGAGCCCCATTTCACCCAAAAACAATAATCCATTCTCTTGAATGGCGTTCTGTAATCCTTTAATGCCTTCATCAATATAGGAAGCGGTTAAAAGATTTTTTTTGTAGGTGATACAATCTTTTGCCACCAAAAAATGCAAATTTGGCGGAAGCAAAGAGATAACTATATCAGCTTTTTCGATAGCTTTTTTGCGGGCTAGATCATCCAGCATATCTAACCCTAAAGCTTGTACATGTTTAGTAGGTTTAATTTTTTCTTCAATAACCGTTTTGTTGGCATCGGCGATCGTACAAAGCCAATTTTTTTCAGCAACAATCTGTTGTAGATAATCAATTAAAACGGTAGCCGATTTGCCAGCACCTATCAATAAAATATGTTTCATGGATTCAGTTCGGGAATGGAAGGTAAAATAAAGTCGCGACTATCTGAAAATCAATCGTTTATATATCTTCACAACTGTGGATAAAACCCTGTAAAAACAAGTGATTAGTTAAGGAAAAACGGCTTAAAAAAGCTATCTTCGCCAACCTCTAAGAATAGGAGATAGATGGGTGTTTTATTACCCTTACAATTAAAGAACGAAATAAGTACATGGAAGAGAATTTGCTGCCCGAAAAAACAAATGATAACGATCGGATTATTCAGGTAAATATCGAAGAACAAATGAAAACAGCCTACATCGATTATTCGATGTCGGTTATAGTTGGTAGAGCTTTACCTGATGTAAGAGATGGGTTCAAACCAGTTCATCGTCGCGTTTTATACGCCATGAACGAATTGGGAAATAATAGCAATAAGCCATTTAAAAAATCGGCGCGTATTGTTGGGGAAGTGATGGGTAAATATCACCCACATGGAGATAGTGCTATTTATGATACGTTGGTGCGTATGGCGCAGGATTGGACGATGCGGTACACACTGGTAGATCGGCAAGGTAACTTTGGTAACCAAGATGGTGATCCCCCCGCTGCTATGCGTTATACAGAAGCGCGTTTACAGCGAATAGCTGAGGCTATGTTAGATGATATTGAAAAAGAAACGGTTGATTATCAACTAAACTTCGACGATTCATTAAAAGAGCCAACTGTTCTCCCCTCACGTATTCCGCAATTATTGGTAAATGGTTCATCTGGCATTGCCGTAGGTATGGCCACCAATATGATGCCGCATAATTTAAGTGAGGCAATTGATGGTTGTGTAGCTTATGTAGAGAATCGAGATATTACCATTGAAGAGTTAATGCATCACGTAAAAGCTCCCGACTTTCCAACAGGTGGTGTAATATATGGTATGGAAGGGGTAAGGCAAGCATTGTTAACAGGTAGAGGTAGGGTAGTAGTTCGGGGTAAATGTAATGTAGAAACTAAAGCAAATGGTAGAGAACAAATTGTAATAACTGAAGTGCCGTATCAGGTAAGTAGAGATACACTTACAGATCGGATCGGACAATTAGCCAACGAAAAAATTATTGAAGGTATATCTGATGTGGGTAACCAAAGTAATAAAGATGGTACCCGTATTGTTGTTGAGTTAAAAAAGGATGCTGTTGCACAAGTTGTAATTAACTTGTTGTATAAGCATACCGAGCTTCAAACAAGTTATGGAATAAATAATGTTGCCCTAAGTAAGGGTCGGCCAAAAATCATGAACCTCCGCGATTTGATCAGCGAGTTCATTGAGTTTAGGATGGACGTAGTTATTCGCCGTGCAAAATTTGAATTACGCAAAGCAGAAGAAAGAGCACATATCTTAGAAGGGTATTTAAAAGCACTCGATCATTTAGATGAAGTAATCGCTTTGATTCGTGGTAGCAGAACACCCGAAGAAGCAAAAGAAGCTTTAATTACAAAAAGTAAAGAAGAGAAATGGTATTTGAATCAAAGCTTATTTGCAGATTTATCTAGCCAACTGTATACACAAGAAGAAGGCTTATCTGAAGCACAAGCGAAAGCTATATTGGAATTGCGTTTGCAGCGATTAACCGGTATGGAACGTGATAAAATTGTAGAAGAATTTAATGGCTTAATAGAAACAATTAAAGGACTAAAAGCTTTATTAGCAAGTGAAGATTTGCGCTACGATTTAATTAAAACAGAACTGCTAGAAGTTAAAGAAAAGTTTGGTGATGAACGCAAGAGTGAGATTCAATATCTCGCTGATGAAATGCGTATCGAAGATTTAATTGAAGAAGAAGATGTGGTAATCACCATATCACATTTAGGGTATATCAAACGTACTGCTGCAACCGAGTATCGTCAACAACGTAGAGGTGGAAGAGGGGCTGTTGGTTCTAAAACCAGAGAAGAAGATTATGTGGAGCATTTATTTGTGGCTTCTACACATGATACCATGTTATTCTTCAC
>JBDKJW010000083.1:0-9658 GCA_039796395.1 Bacteroidota bacterium | reverse complement strand
ATTCACGATGAATTATTGGGTATTGTAAACGGTGCGCCATTTTAAAAAAATTATATGGAACAAAGAACAGAAATTGCCTCTTTAGGCGAGTTTGGCTTAATAGATCATCTTACAAAAAATATAGAAATACAAAATGCTTCTACCATTATTGGAGTGGGTGATGATGCTGCCATTATTGATCATTTTGGAAAACAAACAGTTATTACTACCGATCTTTTATTAGAAGGTATTCATTTCGATTTAATGTACACCCCTTTAAAGCATTTAGGCTATAAAGCAGTGGTAGTAAACCTTAGCGATATCTATGCCATGAATGCCCATCCTACACAAATTACCTTGAGCATTGGTATTAGTAATCGGATTAGTGTTGAGGCATTAAATGAGTTTTATGAAGGTGTTTATATTGCCTGTGATAAATATGGCGTAGATCTTATTGGTGGTGATACGAGCTCTTCTCAAAAAGGTTTTGTTATTTCTGTAACCGCTATTGGTGAAGTAGCGCCAGATCAATTTGTAAAAAGAAGTACCGCCAATAAAGGGGATCTTATTTGTGTGTCGGGCGATTTAGGTGGTGCCTTTTTGGGGCTCACTTTAATGGAACGAGAAAAGAAAATTTACCAAGAAAACCCACAGATACAGCCTGATTTAGAGAATGAATCGTATATCGTTGGAAAATTATTAAAACCCGAAGCCAGAAAAGATATTATCGAGTTTTTCGAAAAGCATGCTATTAAACCAACTGCTATGATGGATGTAAGTGACGGGGTTAGTAGTGAAGTTTTACACTTGTGTAGGCAATCTGAATTAGGCTGTAGGATTTATGAAGAAAAATTACCGCTCCATGAAAGTAGTAGAACAGCTGCTTTTAAATTTGGGTTAGACCCAACCGTTTGTGCACTCAATGGCGGAGAAGACTATGAATTGATTTTTACATTAAAACAAGAAGATCATGATAAAATCGTTTTACATGAAGAAATTAGTGTAATAGGCTATATGACAGATGCGGCTGAGGGCATAAAGCTACTTACTAAAGGTGGCAACCAATTCGATATTACTGCACAAGGATGGAATGCGTTTAAAAAATAAGCATGGGTAAAAAAAGCTTGCTTTTACTTATTGGAGCCTGCTTGGTGTATACTGCATTTTCTCAAAGAAAATCTATTCCAGTTTTTCCTAAATCTGCGATGCAAGAAGATATGCGGTTACTAAAAAAGATTTTAGAAGCCAACCACCCAAGCTTATATTGGTATAGCACTAAAAATCATATCGATAGTATTTATGCCCTGGTATATAACAGTTTGCCAGATACATTAAATGAAATTCAATATAGAAATAAACTGGCTTATTGGATTAGTGAAATTAAGTGCGGACACACAAGTGTTCGCTATTCAAAAAAGTTTACAAAACAACTTAATAGCCACCGATACCCTTCTTTTCCGCTATCAATCAAAGTTTGGAAAGATAGTATGGTAGTGCTTGGGAACAGGCGCCTAACAGACTCAATGCTTAAAAGAGGAACGATTATTACTGCCATTAATAACAGGCCCAATAAAGAAATAATCGATAGCCTCTTTCATTTTATTTCTACCGACGGAAATGCTAACAATCATAAAAATCAAGTGCTGAGTAATAATTTTCCCGACTGGTATAAGGGGGTATTTGGAATTGATTCAAGTTTTACAATAAACTATATAGATAGCTTTGGAAAGGCCGCTACCGTGCATATAAAATCTTTTGATTTATTGCCACCAATCAAAGATTCAACAGTTAAAACAATTCCGAAATTACCAACTATTGTTCCCCAGCAACCCACACTAAATAAGCGGCAAAGAAATTTACTTGCGAAGCGTGTGCTATTCATTGATAGCACTCATAAAACAGCAGTAATGCGTTTAAGTACATTTTCTGGTGGGCGCTTAAAACGTTTTTTCAGAACTAGTTTTCGAACCATGCAGCAGCTAGCCATTACTGATTTGGTAATTGATCTGAGAGACAATGGAGGCGGTAGGGTTCAAAATCATATTAAGCTTTCAAAATACCTTAGTGATCATCCTTTCAAAATAGGCGATACCGTACAAGCTATCAGTAGGAAATTCGAATATGGCCGCCACATCCATCCAGCTTGGATATATTGGATCGCCATGAATATTGGTGGTAGAAAAGCAGCTGATGGCACGATTCATTATCGCAGATACGAGCGTCATTATTTCAACCCAAAAACAACTAATCATTTTACCGGAAACATCTATCTATTACAAGGGGGCTACAGTTTTTCGGCTGCTACTATGTTTATCAGTACTTTAAAAGGACAAAAAAATGTAACGGTAGTTGGTGAGGAAACTGGCGGCGGTTGGTATGGCAACTCGGCTATGCATATTCCTGATATAAAACTGCCTAATTCTAAGCTACTTGTTCGATTACCGATGTATAGATTGGTCATAAATACTAATCGAGAAAAAGGTGGCGGTATAATTCCCGATTGGCAAATTCAACCATCATCAGAAGCCATTAAAAAAGGTATCGACCTTAAAATGAGTTTAATTCAGGCTGAAATAAATAGAAATAAGCAAAAGAGATAGGCAAACAGATATCTTTGCATAATAAGCTATGCGTAGCGCTTTTTTTATTGGTATATATCTCTTCATTATCACGCCTGTTATGGCTCAAGTCGAGGATAGCATAATCCGTGTATTGCCAAAAACAGACTCAAGCGCTACAATTATTAAAAAGAAAAAAAAGAGTTTCAAACCAACCGGAGACTTCGACCAGCGTTTTTCGATTATCAACGAAAATAAAAACGTAAATATTTGGGGTTATCGTATTGGGTTGCTTATTAACGACAAATACAAAGTGGGAATTGGCGCCTATAATTTGAGAGCTAATTTCGATTCAAATTATTCGCGGAGTCGAAATATTACAAATGTTACCCAAGTAAATCAAGAACTCACATTTGGTACTATTTTCTTTGAGCCTTTTTTATTTAGAAAAAAGCGATGGGAAATGAGTACTGTTTTTGAATTGGGCTATGGACAAACAAGAATTGACTCAAACACAATTATTCGACGAACAGGAACAAGGCCTACTACAACATCTAGTTTTAAACAAACCAGGGAGCCCTTTGTACCTATCGGTATTGGTTTATCTGTTAACCTTATTATCCCCGATAAAAAGGGCTGGCATTGGTTAACTTATTTTGGATTAAACGGAATGATCGGTGTTCGCAAGGTTTTGTTTGAAAACGACTTCAAACAAAACTATGATGGGTATTATTGGAGTATTGGTACCGCTATTTTCATCGATCGTATTTTTACAGACATCTTTGGTAAAAAGAAAAAAGTTGCTCAGGCCAGCATAGCTCCTACTAATTAAATTTTGCTTAAACAACACTAAATTTTAAAAATCCTGTAAGGCTATTTTCTTTTATGCGTATAAAAGAAAAATATGGCATGAAAAAAGTATTATTATTATTAACCTTTGGCATTACACTGGTTTCCAATACGATCGCTCAGGGTAATAGCGATGTAAGAAAAAAACAATTCAATCTATCAAAAAATAGTGTAGCTATTGAGGGCTATGATCCTGTATCTTATTTTGTTGAAAACAAAGCCATAGAGGGAAAGAAAGCGTTGAGCGTTAGTTTCGAAGGACTTACTTACTATTTCTCTTCTGAAAAAAACAAAGACTTATTCAAACAATCGCCCGCAAAGTATGAGCCACAATATGGTGGCTGGTGCGCGTATGCTATGGGTGCAACAGGAGAAAAAGTAGCCGTAGATCCTGAAACCTTTAAAGTACTGAACGGAAAATTATACCTCTTCTATAATAAGTTTTTTAATAACACTTTAAAAAGCTGGAATAAAGACGAAGTTTCATTAAAACAAAAAGCAGATGTTAGTTGGGCTAGGTTCTATCATTAATTAGTATAAAAGAATGACCATGAAAAAGATATTATTAGCGCTTTTAGGCATGCTATTATTTAGCACCATATCATTCGCACAAAAAGCAGAAATTTTCTCGCGTGAGGGGAAGGCCATTGGCGGATATGATGCTGTTGCTTTCTTTACGCAATCTGCTATGGTAAAGGGTTTTGATAGCCTACATTATAATTGGAAAGATGCACGGTGGCTATTTAGCTCTATAAAAAATAAAGAGGCATTTATTGCCAATCCAGAAAAATACGCTCCACAATATGGTGGCTATTGTGCCTATGGTACAGCTGATGGACATAAAGCCCCCACGCAGTCCGATACTTGGACCATCATCGATAATAAGTTGTACTTTAACTATAATAGCCGCGTAAAAGAAATGTGGGGAAAGAATACCATTGGATTTATTAAAATGGCCGATGAGAAATGGCCTGCTTTAAAAAACAACTAATTATGTTCGACAAAAAACACGAGCATTTAGCAACCGAATGGGTTAATAATTATTCGGGTATCCTCCTGGGCTTTGCCATTAGCAGATTAAAAGATGAACATTTGGCTAAAGACTTGGTTCAAGAAACTTTTATTGCTGCTTGGAAAAATATTACACAATATAATGGCGAAGCTTCTGTAAAAACCTGGCTTACTACTATTCTTAAAAACAAAATAATCGATCACTATCGTAAGGCAGCCACTCGTTTAACTGATTCTTTACTTGAGCATGAAGCAACGCAGTCTATTTTTTTTGATGACGCCAATCATTGGGCCAAGGGCTATTATCCACAAGACCTTTCTATCAATGCCAATAATTTCGCTGAGAAAAAAGAATTCTACAGCATATTAACGCAGTGTAGGAAAAGGTTAAAAGCTATACAGGATGCTGTTTTTAGCCTTAAATATGTAGATGGTATGACCAGTGAAAAAATTTGTAAGGAATTAAATATTAGTTCGTCTAATTACTGGGTATTGATTCATAGGGCGAAAGTACAATTGCGAGGGTGCATAGAAACAAAATGGCTTAACCCGTAAAGCATTAACATGAAACTTCATATCAGCTGCAAAGAATCTGTAGATTATATTAACAAAAAAGAAGAGGCTAAAATAAGTTTTTGGCAACAGGTTCAATTATGGAACCACTTAGCTATTTGTTCGCTGTGTAAACGATTTGCGAAGCAAAATAAGACGCTTACTGAGTTGTTTAAAAAATCAGAAACATCTAGCAGCGTTCAGTTTACTGAAGAAGAAAAAAGCAATATCATCCATACACTTACGATTACCGAAGAATAATACAAGTTATCATGAAAAAAAGTCAAATTCCCCACTGGGTTTTACGCTTAGTAGCAGCTATTATTATGTTGCAAACACTCTATTTTAAATTTAGTGGTGCCGAGGAATCTATCTATATATTTTCTACCATAGGAATAGAGCCCTGGGGGCGTATAGGAACGGGTATTGCAGAGCTTATAGCATCTATTCTATTACTCATTCCCGCAACAACTGTGCTTGGGGCAATAATGGCCATGGGTATTATGGGAGGCGCAATCCTATCTCATATATTCATTCTTGGTATTGAGGTTAGGGGCGATGGTGGACAATTATTTACATACGCAGTTATCGTTTTTATCGTTTCTGCTATTTTATGCTGGCGGGAAAGAAAAAAAATAACCTCATACGTAAAGGCTAGAAAAGTTTAAAAAACGTATGTATCTTTAATTACAATTATTCATGGTTTTACAACAACCCGCCAACCAGCTTTTTGTGCAGTTAAAAGAACTGTTGCATTCCCTTACAAATCAGGAATATTTTCAACCTATTGCCGTTTTGTCGAACGCAAGTATTGGCCAGCATACACGTCATATCATTGAATTATTTCAAGAATTAAATACCGGTTATGAAACAGGATTGGTAAATTATGAAGACCGCAAAAGAGATTTTGCTATTGAAACGAATCGCGAAATTGCAATAGAAAAATTATCGGAAATAAGTGCTGCATGTAATAAAAAGAACAAACCACTTCGCTTGGTATCGGAACATGGCGAAACGGTTCCAATTATTGTGTCAACCAACTATTATAGAGAGCTTATATATAATATTGAACATACTGTTCATCATATGGCTCTTATACGAGTGGGTGTAATCACACAAACGAATATTGATTTACCATCTTCATTTGGCGTTGCCTCTTCTACTATTAAACATCGTAAAAAACAATGTGCACAGTAAGTTTTGTTCCCGTAGGGGAAAAAATACTTATTTGTTCTAATCGCGATGAAAAATCGGCAAGGGGTATTGCATTTGCGCCTATAACAACTATTACACCATCAGGTCATCAACTTATATTCCCGAAAGATCCTGATGCTGGGGGAACCTGGATATCATTAAAAGAAAATGGAGATGTTGCTGTATTGCTGAATGGCGGGTTTGAAAATCATGTTCCACAATATCCTTATTCGAAAAGTAGAGGCTTAATTTTTTTAGCTGTTTTCGAATCATCGAATCCGCTAGAGGCCTTTAAATCTATTGAATTATCGGGTATTGAGCCCTTTACATTGGTACTTTTTGTAGGCGGCTTCCTACACGTTTGCCGGTGGGATGCTATAAGTAAGCATGCTAAACAACTCAATGAGCAGCAGCCGCATATTTGGTCGTCGGTTACACTATACGATGCTGCAACACGCGCTAAAAGAGCGTATTGGTTTCATGATTGGTTGTCTACAAATCCTTCTCCTACTATTCAAGATCTCTTATCATTTCATCGTTTTGCAGGCGATGGAGATCATGGTAATGATTTATTAATGAATAGAAATAATGCCTTATTTACTGTTAGTATTACAGGTATTGAAACTGGTAAAAGTGCATTAGTTATGCAATATTTTGATCTACTGCAACATAAAAACTATCTTTCTTCTTTTGCAGCCCATGCCATATCGTGACCCCTATTATTTTAAACGATTATATATCAAAATAACTCATTGGGAGTATTGGCCCTTTCACGTTTTATATTTTCCGATTTATTTTTATTGGGCTTGGTTATTTATTAAAGCCCGCTCACTGTTCTTCTTTAATACGGCAAATCCTTTGATTGAAAATGGCGGCTTCTTAATGGAGAGTAAGAAAAAAATTTATGATCTATTACCTGCACATTTTTATCCAACAACCTTACTGTTTCAACCCAATACTAAAATTGAAGAAATTGAAGTAGGAATAGCATCAGCAGGTATAGACTTTCCGTTTATTGCAAAGCCAGATATTGGTATGCGGGGCATGCAGGTAAAGTTGGTGAAAAATCGAACAGCATTAATCGACTATATCCAGCAGATAAAAGTTGCTTATTTGATTCAATCTTATATCGATTATACGGAAGAAGCTGGCCTATTTTTTTGTAAAATTCCTGGTGAAGCGAGGGGCGTTATTACTGGCATTGTAGGAAAGGAGTTTGTACAAATAATTGGTGATGGTGTATCTACTATTAGAGATTTATTAATAAAAACCGATCGTTATTTATTGCAATTACCTGTTTTAGAAAAAACGGAAGCGATCTTACTTGATAGGGTACTTGCAAAGAATGAACATCATACACTAGTGCCTTATGGCAATCATGCAAGAGGTTCACGCTTTGTAGATTGGAGCTATAAAATTACGCCTCAATTACAAGCTACATGTAATACTATATTCAATCAAATTCCTGAATTCTACTACGGTAGAATTGATATTCGTTTCAAAGATTGGGAGAGTTTTTGTGAAGGAAAGTATTTTTCGATGATTGAGGTTAATGGGGCCGGCAGCGATCCCACACATATTTACGATCCCGCTCATTCTGTTTTCTTTGCATGGAAAGAAATTATTAGGCACTTGAATCTACTCTATAAAATAAGTACCCTCAACAAAAAGCAGAAAGGGTTATCCTTTATGCGTTTCGCCGAGGGTATTAAAATGTTGCGTGATAATAGTAAGCAGGTTTCGCTTATACGTACTAATTAGTGCTTCTCCCCAACCTTACACTTCTCCATAATTTCATGGAAAATATCATGCGCGCCTGTAATTAATGCCGTTAATTCTTTATCCGATTTTTTGGCTTTTACGGCCGCGTCAATGGTATTACACTTTTCTACCAATTGCTTTAAAATTGGGGCGGTAGCTTTTGCATCGTAACCAGCGGGTGCTTTACTTGCTTGCCAGCTTTTTGCTTTTGCCACTAACTCTGTTGCATTCTCTTTCACGGGCTTAAGATTTCCTTCTTCGGCAGGGTGAAAAGTTTTACTCATTACACCATGAAAAGCATGCATTTCTTTCCAATCGGCTTGCTGACTAAACGCTGCAATACTTAGTATTAGCGCAGCCGCCATCACAAAAAGTTTCTTCATAAAATAGCTTTAATAATTAAGTGCGACTAAGGTAAGGCTATTCTGCTTTTATTATCTGTAGATTTTCATCTAAGCATATAAAATCAGCGCTTTCGCCAATTTTTAACATCCCAGAAATTTGCGGCAATCCCATTATTTGTGCCGGGTATACGCTACACATACGCAATGCTTCTCCCAATTCCATGTTTACTTTATCTACTAGATTTTTTACGCATTGAAGCATCGTTAATGCGGAGCCGCTTAGTATTCCATTGGCTTCATATTTATCACCTGCAAGTTGATGCGGATAGGCGCCTGTATCTGTTGTAGTAACCGCATCAGTAATGGCAAATAATCTCTTTCCCATTATTTTTTTGGCAATTTTTATTGCAGCAAAGTCTACGTGATACCCATCCGGAACAATACTACACATTACTTTTTCATGATCAAATATGGCACCCACAACGCCTGGAGATCGGTGTTGCAAAGCACTCATGGCATTATATAAATGCGTAGCCGTTTTTATGCCATCGTTGAACGCTGCTGTTGCTTGTTGGTATGTTGCGTTGGTATGTCCGGCTGAAACTACAATACCCCGACTTTGTATATAATAGATAATCTCCTTACTTACTATTTCAGGGGCAAGTGTTATCATCGTTATTATACCCTCACCATAGTCCAATAGCTTTTTTACTTCTTCTAGCGTAGGTATCCGAATGAATTCGGCAATATGCGCGCCTCTTTTTGCTTCACTTATCCAGGGCCCTTCGATATGCAATCCAATACAGCCTTTGCCATTTGCTTGCTGATATCCGCGTACGGCATCTATGCATTGATGAATTACAGTTAAGCTATTCGTAGCAACAGTAGGCTGAAACCAATTGGCACCACCTGCTTTGCAATAAGCATACAAAAGTTGAATAGCACTTTCGTCTGGAAAAACACTTAACAATTTTCCGCCTGCGCCATATATCTGTAAATCTATTAAAGCGGGCGCTATCATGGGTATTGCATGAGGCACTTCTTTTTGTTCAATAGCTACTATACGATCGTTTTCTACAACCAGTACACCATGGCTTATCCACTCCGTTCCTGTAAATATTTTTTTGGCAGGATAACTATACTTCATCGCTATCATTTAGTTGAATCGTAAAATCGTCGGCATCTTTCCAGAAAGGAAATTTTTCTCTTACTTCATTCAATATTTCTTTATCGAGTGTATGTGTAAATACATCAGCCCCATTTGCTCTTGTATATATTACTTCTCCCAACGGATCTATAAGCATACTATCGCCACTGTGTTCTATGCCATTTCCATCTTCTCCAATTCTGTTCACGCCAATTACATAAGATTGATTTTCTATCGCTCGCGCAATTAACAACTGTTTCCAT
>JBDKJW010000082.1:0-10675 GCA_039796395.1 Bacteroidota bacterium | reverse complement strand
TCTATGGCTTTGGTATAGTACTACTGTTACCGGTAGTTATTTAAAGGAAACAACGAGGCGAGAAAGAAACGATATCAAAACTGCTTTTGAACTCTTGAGCCAGTTTTTACAAGAAAATAATGCGGAAGAATAAACATTATTGTACAAACTGGTCGTGATTTTGCGGAAAAATAAATCCAATTAGGAATGTATAAAAACAAAATTATATATATCATAAATAATTGATAATAATACACTTATAAATTATATATATAATTAAATTGGAAGCATAGTAATTGCACTACAGTAAAATTTGTACAATTACTATTGTCTGGAATCAATAAAAATAGCAACTTTACATACCCCCTAAAGATTGAATCCTATACCCTGAATGTCCGCAACATCTGTAGTACCCTTGTACACTTATAGGCACGAACCTACATTAGCTCATATAAACTAATTACGGATACTGCTTAAACGTGGATTGTTATTTTTTATTTTAATCACAGACGAAAAAAAATTAAAGCTATGTCTCGTTTATTAACAGGCATTGTATTAATCGCAGTTACTTTTCTGGGCGCATGTTCCGGAGGTAGAAACGCGTCGAGTTCCAAGGGATACCTTAAAAGCAGTGCCCCACAGAACAACCCTAATGCAAACAACGCCTACACACCCGCAACGGGAATTGCAAATGAAATTATCTGCATTTAATGTAGATGTTAAAAGAGTACAGTTTTACACTGATCAGAAATTAGTGCTTACACGCTATTTAGATAGTGCAAAAGCGGAAGTAAAGTCGGGTACAATAAGCTTCACCAATGGTAAGCTTATCAATGAAATTGTTATTCCTGCATATACCCCTGGTATTGTTGAATCGGCTGATATGAATGGTATTCGGGTAAGTTTTGAAAATGGTAGTTCATTCTTATTTGTACCTGCGCAGGATGAAGACAAATTTGTTATCGCAGGTAATAATTGGGATAATGGAACAGTAGAAGTTCCTTATGAAAAAGGTATTTATCGTGCATCGAGTGGCTCTACTACTATTAGTGTTGCTGATGTACGTTTGGTGGTAAAGCTCACCGATATAAATAAGAGCGATAAGAAAACCCGTACCCTACCAGGCAGGAAATTGGGTTTGTAAATTTTTTTAATCCTTGCCGTATGAGCCCCCGACATTATCATCGGGGGTTTTTTTATTTTCTAAAATCAAATAATGTGGCTGTGAATACAGCTCTTTCCCTTTTTTTAAATACCACATCCCAATTACCTTTATAGCGAAGTGTTTTAGGAACCAGCAAATCGCCAATTCTTGTCATCTCCACTTCCATACTTACATCAAAATCATATACACCCGCTTTATAACTCAACGAATAATTACGCGCTAATACTTCTAAGGTTTTCATATCAAACCAAGTAATCATTTGATCCACCACTACCTTATCATCTTTTAAAAAACTTAGGTTTTCTTTAGGCGTAATAGCAAAGATATAAGCCAGCGTTCCTTTAAATTCTACAACATCTAATCGGTAATCATACAAACGATGCGCACGATCATCATACAAATCGAGTTTGTCGCCAATAAAGGGGATACCAGGAATTTTTTTTCCTGGGTTGAAGAATAACATTTTCAACTGCTCTTTATGTTTCTCCATACCCTTCTTATCTGTAAGTGTTCGCATCCTACCCTTTACAATATTATCTTCCCCGCATATCGTACCTTTTGTAAAAAATAAAGAGGCATACAATTCAGGTGTAGTGTAGTTGTAATTTCGTTTTGTATCATAAAAATCACCTGTTACTTTTTCTTCCAAAACATCCATGGTTCTACAACCATTTACTCGGTTTTGTTTTGTTTTACTTACCAAAGAAGCTTGTACAGCTCCTTTTTTATCGAGCATATCAATGCTATTATAGGCTGAAAAGCCAAGCACTCGCAGGTTTCTAAAAGCTTTATAAAAAGTTGTATCCTCTTTAATTTGTGTAAGTAAGCGTTTATAATCGAAATTATTCCGCACTACAACTTCAGCAAGGGTAAATCTTTTTTCATCAATAATTACAGTAGTATCCTGTGAAAATGAAAAAACACAATACACTATACAGCTAATAAAAAATACCAACTTGCTCATTTAGCAAAACTCATTTTATAATCTACTTTCACCTTCCCTTTACTAATATCATTGAGTTTCCCTTGCAGCATTTTTTTGCGCAGTGGCTTCAAATAATCAATAAATAATTTTCCTTCAATATGATCATACTCGTGCAAAATAACACGTGCCGTAATACCAGAGAAGGTTTGCACATGTTCAACGAATTGTTCATCAAAAAATCGGAGCTTAACGATTTCGCCACGCATAATATCTTCTCTAATTTTAGGAATACTTAAACAACCTTCATTATAAGCCCACTCCTCGCCAGTAATTTCTTCAACTACAGCATTAATAAAAACTTGCTTAATACCAGGCGCATCATTGTAGTTTGGCTTCTCCTCCTCTTCCATATGCTCATGTATTTGCATGCTATCCACCACGAATATGCGGATATCTTTATTTACCTGTGGTGCTGCCAACCCAACGCCATTACTTGCATACATGGTTTCCCACATATCTTCGATAAATTTTGCTAACCCCGGATAATGTGCATCAATATCTTTTGCCACTTTCCGTAATACTGGCGCTCCATAAGCTACTATTGGAAGAATCATGCTGATTTTTTAGAACGCAAAAGTAGGTAAAAAGTTATTGAGTTATTAGGTTACTAAGTTAATGAACCACCAATAACCTAATAACTTAATAACTCAATAACCTAATAACCCTTTCTCTCCAAATACTCCTGTAACAACATAACAGCTGCTATTTGATCTATATTTCCTTTTACGCGGCGATCTTTTTTCTTCATTCCCATTTCTATCATAGCACTTACCGCCATTTTAGAAGAATAACGTTCATCAATAGTTTCCACAGGTATAGAGGGGAAATTTTTTTGCAAAGCGGCGATGGCTTTATGAACTAATGGTGTTGCATGCGTGGCGCTACCGTCTAAATTCAAGGGTTCACCAATTAAAAACAACTCAACTTGTTCTTTACTACAGTAATTTTTTAAGTACGGAATAAAAAATTTCGTTTCAATGGTATCCAAAGCAGTAGCAATAATTTGCAATGGATCTGTAACGGCCAATCCGGTACGTTTACCGCCATAATCTATACAAATAATTCTGGCCATATTACCAACCATATTTAATAAACAGTGATGCAATAACTAATACACCGAAAACAATGCTAGCAATACCGTTGGCCGTCATGAAAGCTATATTCACTTTGCTTAAATCATTCGGCTTTACTAAACTATGCTGATAAAAAAGCATGACTACAAAAATTACACTTGCTATCCAATATACCCAATAAAAATCACCATACCATCCTGCATATATAATCAACAAAGCTGCTATAAGATGTAATAATTCCGAAACATGCAAGGCATTTTTTGTACCTAGCGAAACGGGTATAGAATGAAGGGTATTGGCTTTATCAAAACCTTCGTCTTGTAACGCATAAATAATGTCGAAACCACTCACCCAGCAAATTACAGTGAATGAGAAAAACAAGGGCAGCCAATCGAAAACACCTGTTACCGCTAAATACGCACCAATTGGCGCAAGCGATAAACCCACCCCTAACACTACATGACATAAAGCAGTAAACCGTTTTGTGTAACTATAAAAAAGAATCACAAATAAGGCTATAGGTGACAGGTAGAAGCAGAGAGGATTTATTAAATAAGTAGTAACTATAAATAGCAAACAATTGGTGATTGTAAATCTCAGCGCCGAAGATGGTGCAATAATACCAGCAGGTATTTCACGAATAGCTGTACGTGGATTGAGTGCATCAAATTGGCGATCTAAATATCTATTAAAAGCCATTGCAGCGCTTCGTGCTGAAACCATACATACAAGTACTAATAAAAATTGTATCCCCATCTCTCGCTCCATAATAATATGAAGCGATGGCCCCTTCTTTACCACACCCAAAAAAAATCCAATGCACGCAAAAGGCAATGCAAAAATGGTATGTGAGAATTTAACTAAACTTAAATACTTTTTCATGTACTGAAATTCTATATAAACCCCTCGACAAGCTCGGGGTGACACCTTATACCTTACACCCTATTCCCTCCCCCGTATACCAACTCCCACAGTACAATGCCTGCGGTAACAGAAATATTCAAAGAGTGTTTCATACCTAATTGTGGAATTTCTATACAGCCATCACAAACCGAAAGTACCTCATTACTCACGCCATCTACTTCATTCCCAAATACCACCGCAATCTTCTCCACATCAACATCAAATTTTTCTAAAGAAACACTACCTTCTGCTTGTTCAATCGCATACACCCTATACCCTATTCCCTTTAATCTATTCACTACTTCCACTGTTGAAAGATCATACGCCCACTTCACTGTTTCTGTAGCTCCTAATGCGGTTTTATGGATATCCCGATGCGGGGGCTGTGGCGTAAACCCACACAAATAAATAGCTTCCACTAAAAAAGCATCGGCTGTACGAAATACACTCCCCACATTATGCATACTTCGGATATTATCGAGTATCACCACTATCTTATTTTTATCTGCCTGCTTAAACCCTTCTACTGTTTTGCGGTTCAGCTCTTCCATCGTCCATTTTCGCATATCACAAAGGTAAACCCATCCATTCATATAATCTTTTCTAGCTTTTTAACGTAAATGCTTACTTTAAACACCTAAACTGTTAGTATGAGAAAAAACAACCAACTGGTATTACTATTAGCAATGACCATACCCGTATTTCTGTTAGCACAAGAGGAGAAAGTAGATATGACCGTAATGGAAAAAATTAGAACGGAGGGGCTCAAAAATTCCAAAATAATGGAAATTGCTTTTAACCTTACCGATAAAAGTGGGCATCGTCTTACCAACTCACCAGGTTATGCCAGAGCCGCTAATTATGCCAGCGCAACCCTTACCGGATGGGGCTTACAAAATGTAGCCATCGATCCTTGGGGCGAATTTGGCAAAGGATGGGATTTAGAAAAAGCCTATCTAGCCATCACAGCTCCCTATTATAAACCGCTTCTAGCCTATCCCAAAACATGGACTTCCGGAACAAAGGGCGCAAAGAGTGGCGAGCTATTAGTGATTAGTGTAAAAGATACTACTGAATTAGAAAAATACCGCGGACAATTAAAAGGCAAGATCATTATTATGGATCAAACCGCAGTATATAAGCATAGCTTTAAGGCAGATGCTGTAAGATATACGGATGAAGATTTAGCAAAAATGGCCAACGCTAAATTAACTACAGGCGGCCAAGGTGGAGGTATTCCTGATACTGCAACTATGCGCAGAATGATAGCGCAGCGCGCTGCCGGACAGCGTGTTGGGGTATTACTCAAAGAAATGGCTAAAAAAGAAGGTGCTATTGCGATGCTAAGCTCAGGAGGAGTTCGTAGTCATGATGGTACCATCTTCGCCCAAGGCGGTGGTGCTTACAAAGGCACCGATCCGGAGAATTTTTTAGATATGGTAGTGGGTATTGAAGATTATAATACGCTACTTCGTTTGGCAAAAGCGGGCGAGACTGTAAAAATGGATGCAGATGTAAAAACAAAATTCTTTACTAAAGATTTACAAGGATATAATGTAATTGGTGAAATACCCGGCACCGACCCCGCATTGAAAGATGAAGTAGTAATGATTGGCGCACACTTAGATTCTTGGCAAACAGGTACTGGGGCAACTGATAATGCATCTGGCTCTGCTGTAATGATGGAAGCTATGCGTATTTTAAAGGCCTTGAATATTTCTACCAAAAGAACCATTCGTATTGGCTTATGGAGTGGCGAAGAACAAGGATTATTGGGCTCTCGCGGTTACGTGAAGAAAACATTTGCCGATCCGGCAACGATGCAAACAACTGCTGCGCATGAGAAATTTGCAGGCTATTATAATATAGATAATGGTACCGGAAAAATCAGAGGTATTTATTTACAAGGCAATGAGGCTTGCAGAAATATTTTTAGTGCATGGTTAGCCCCTTTTAAAGATTTAGGTGCAACAACAGTTACCATCAGCAATACTGGAGGTACTGACCACCAATCATTCGATGGTGTTGGCTTACCTGGCTTCCAATTTATTCAAGATGAAATTGAATACGATACCCGTACGCACCATAGCAATATGGATGTTTACGATCATTTGATTGAAGACGATTTAAAACAAATTGCCACTATTGTAGCCGCATTCGCCTATAACACAGCGCAAAGAGATAGTAAACTTCCACGTAAGGAAATGCCGAAACCACGTGGTAATACACCCCGTTTTTAAGGATTAATTTTCCACATTAACGCGGAAGGATAGGGCGCGTTACACTCGCCTTGCTATATTTGTTCGCTATGGCAAAAAGTGGTAACGATACTCCCTTAATGCAACAGCATCGGGCTATTAAGCAAAAATATCCCGATGCTGTTTTGTTATTTAGAGTGGGTGATTTTTATGAAACCTTTGGTGAAGATGCCATTATTGCGGCGCGTGTGCTAGGCATTACCCTTACCAAAAGAAATAATGGTGCCGCAGCATCTAGTGAATTAGCTGGCTTTCCACATCATGCTTTAGATACATATTTACATAAATTGGTAAAAGCAGGTTATCGGGTAGCTATCTGCGATCAACTAGAAGATCCAAAAACAGTAAAAGGGATTGTAAAAAGAGGGGTTACCGAAATGGTAACGCCAGGTGTAGCCACCAACGATAAACTCCTTGAATTTAAAAGCAATAATTTTTTAGCGGCTATACACTATACTGAACAGCAAACAGGTATCGCCTTACTGGATATTTCTACGGGTGAATTTTTTGTTGCACAGGGTAATGAAGAATATATCGATAAGCTTCTACAGAGTTTACAACCTGCAGAAGTAATTTTTCAGCGTAGCTATCAAAAACAATTTAAAGAAACCTATGGTACAAGATTTTATACCTATACCATGGAAGCTTGGATTTTTGAAGAAGCATTTGCTACTGAAAACTTACTTAAACATTTTCAAACCCATTCCCTAAAAGGTTTTGGTATTGAAGGTTTTTCAGCAGCCATTATTGCGGCGGGTGCTATTCTTTATTATTTAAAAGAAACCGAACATCCCAATCTGCAACATATTACCAGTATCCATAGAATTGAAAGAGATGACTTTTTGTGGATGGATAGATTTACCATCAGAAATCTTGAATTATTACCAAGCGGCGCAAGAGATAAACAATGTTTATTGGATGTATTGGATCATACGGTTAGTCCAATGGGCGCTCGTTTGTTGAAGCGATGGATGGCATTTCCACTCAAAGATATTCGCCCCATTAATGAGCGATTAGAAACCGTTGCGTATTTTATTCTACAAACAGATCTTCGAAACATACTCACCCAATCCATTAAATTATGTGGTGATGTAGAGCGATTAGTAAGTAAAATTCCTTTGCGAAAAATTAATCCGCGTGAAGTGGTACAGATTGCAAAGGGACTAGCGCAAATCAGTATCATTAAAAATAAACTAGCTAATACAGATACTGATTTTTTAAATCGATCGGGCGATGCATTAAACCCATGCAATATTATTTATCAAAAGATCCTTAGTGAAATAGAAGATACCCCTCCTATTGCTGTAAATAAAGGTGGCATTATAAAGCAAGGAATACATACAGAACTCGATCAGCTACGAGCCATTGCTACCGGGGGGAAAGAATACCTTGTAAATATTCAACAAAGAGAAGCAGAACGTACAGGTATTAGCTCCTTAAAGATCAGTTATAACAATGTGTTTGGTTATTATTTAGAAGTTACCAATGCCCATAAAAATAAAGTACCTACCGATTGGATCCGTAAACAAACACTTACCAATGCCGAGCGATATATTACCCCAGAGTTAAAAGAATACGAAGAAAAAATTACGGGGGCAGAAGATAAAATTTTACAGATTGAAGCTACTATATATAACGAGCTGCTACACGCTTTGCAAGATTATATAGCACCCATGCAAACCAATGCGCAAGTGCTTGCTGCCATTGACTGTTTATTATGTTTTGCGCATAACGCTGTTCAATTCAATTATAAAAAACCAAAACTGCATGAAGGTTATTCATTGAGTATTGAAGCAGGTAGGCATCCCGTGATTGAGCAACATCTACCACCCGGCGAAAATTATGTGTCGAATAATATACTACTTGATCCGGATGGTGAACAAATCATCATTCTCACCGGGCCCAATATGAGCGGTAAGAGTGCATTGCTTCGGCAAACGGCGATCATTACACTGCTAGCGCATATGGGTAGTTTTGTACCTGCAGATGCTGCCAATATACCACTTACCGATAAAATTTTTACCCGTGTTGGAGCGAGTGATAATTTAAGTGGGGGTGAATCTACCTTCATGGTAGAAATGAATGAAACCGCCAGTATTATCAATAATATGAGTAGCAGAAGCTTAATATTATTAGATGAAATTGGCAGAGGTACTGCTACCTATGATGGTATTTCTATTGCCTGGAGTATGGTTGAATATATCCATAACAATATAGCCAAACCAAAAACACTATTCGCTACACACTATCATGAACTCAATGAATTAGAAGAGTTATTACCCCGGGTAAAAAATTATCATGTTACCCATAAAGAAGTAGCCAACAAAATCATTTTCTTACGCAAGCTAGCACTAGGTGGCAGTACACATAGCTTTGGTATACAAGTAGCTAAAATGGCGGGTATGCCACCCCAATTAATCGATAGGGCCAATGCCATACTTCAACAACTAGAGCAACAACATGTAAAAGAAGATGGTAGCACGCATACAACAGATAGCTTACGCAAAGCAGCCGCACCACAAATGCAATTATCTATTTTTGATGCGCACTCCCAAACATTTGATGACATTAGAAGGAAATTAACAGAGATAGATATTAACCGACTTACACCTGTGGAAGCCTTAATGAAGTTGAATGAAATAAAAGAATTATTGAAATAAGATTATTTAATCGCCGCATAATCACTTAGATAATGATAGGCTGCTGTAAGCTTACCCTCTATCAATATGGTTGCTGCCTCTATCATGGGTGATCCGCCTTTTCGAATATCATCTAATACATATTTGATAAGCTGCTCCCCAAAATACCTGCTAGCATCGCGTGGTAGCTCATTAGGTAAATTACCTACAGCCATTATATCCACTCCATTTGGTGCATAAGCCTGTGTTTTTTCACCTGTTGTTTTATCTACCCCATAAACTGGATTTTCTATCGTACCATCGCCCAAATTACAAGGTATACTGCCACCCTTATCATCTGTAATATCAGCAATGGTTTGAATAGTAAATCTTGGATCAGCTAAGGTTGACATAGAAAATAAACGAGGTATGTTTTCATGCCAATACACGCCATTCATAAGTATATCTGCCTCGAAGCAATAGGGTTCAAAAATGCAATCATAGTTTTGAGGATTTGCATGAAAATCATCTCTGCTGTACTTTTTTGTTTCGCGGTGCAGATACAAATCGCTCCCTTTTATATGCACATATACCGGGTAATCAAATTTTTTAGAGAGAAATTCATCGGGCTCCACTTCTTGCACATCCATCAGGTTCATGATCTCTAAAATACCATGTGCTACTCGTCCACTACCTGTAACGGCAATTTTAATGGGAGGCAATTTTAAGCCGAAATAAGTATGAATTAAATTTCTATAGTCTTTAATATCATATACTCTTCCCAAATCAAATGCACCAGTTCTTTTTCCGTAAGCCATAATACCATTATGTGCGCCAACAATACCGGCAAAAAAACCAAACCCAATAATACGCTGACCATCTCTATGCTCCAAACATTCATAATCAATCAACGTGTTTCTATTGATCACTAATTGTTGCATCAAGCCGCGGTTATAAAGTTGTTTTTTCTTTGTATGTGAGAAAAATACATAGCGCTTATCGGGTATAAGTTGTGGAACAGGCACTTCTTTGATACCCAATAACAAATTACACGCACTTAAATCTGTACTAAGTGTAATACCCGCCTGTTCATATTCTTCATTACTATAACATCTATTCTCGGAGGGCTCTACCACTATTGAGATATCTTCGAAATGCTTAATTAAAAATTTACATTGTGCAGGCGTAAGGGCTACCCTATTATCTGCCGGAACTTTTCCTTCTTTTATCAATAGCATTCGTTAGTTTTGTGCAAGATAGGAAATAGACCGTAGACCGTGGACGATAGACCGTTAACTAATAATTCCTAACTCGTAACCCGTATCTCGTATCTCGAAACCCGTCCGCCTAGGCGGATCATAACTATTATGAACATCTTCGAATTATATAACATCCCCCTAAGCTTCACTCCCAATTTGGCGCAGGTGAAGAAAACATTTTATGTATTGAGCAAACAATATCATCCCGATTTTGCGGGTGATAGCAGTGAAGCAGAAAAGCAGGAGCTATTAGAAAAGTCGGCGATGATCAATACCGCATTAAAAATATTCCAAAGCAAAGATTTGCTTATTAAATATATTTTACAAGAAAAGGGATTATTAGAAGAAGAAGAAAAATACAATTTAGATCCCAGTTTTTTAATGGAAGTGATGGAATTGAATGAGCAAGTAATGGAACTTCAGGATACAGAAAAT
>JBDKJW010000081.1:0-10489 GCA_039796395.1 Bacteroidota bacterium | reverse complement strand
TCGGGAAGCACTTCATCACCTAGGTACCATTACAGGTACGATTACCCACGAAGATCAACTTGATTTTATCTTTAGTAAGTTTTGTATCGGAAAGTAATTTACTTTCTCTTTTTTCTTGTCCACAAAACAGGCAACAAAATGTTTATCAGCATTCGTCTTCAAAAACTTGTAAGCACTTCTGGCCTTACAAAATGAACCGATGCAGCTTCAGTCTGGCGATGGCAAACGCAGTTTTTTTGAGGCTTTGCCCCAGGAGTTCACTCGCAAAGAAGCCACCGAAATCGGGAACTGGAGTTTCCCTTACCAGAATTAAGGATTGGCATTACCAAATAGTTTAAAGTATTGTTTTTCAATACTTTAGTTGATATATCGTCAGTTTATAGGCTTACTATTTTATTTTTTTTGTCAGTTTATATACTTACATTTGCATTTATTTTGTCAGTTTATAAACTTACGATCAGAAAGAAATCATTACAGATACAGCAGCTCAACAGCAAAATGCAGGTAGTTGCCACAATTAAAAAAATTACGCCTCCACCTACCGGTTGGATAAAAGCTGTACGCACTGCTTTAGGCATGTCACTACAGCAATTGGGTAATAAAATATCAATCACCAAACAAAGCCTTACGGAAATTGAACGCAGGGAAAAAGACGGGTCCATCACCCTCAAAACCCTGAGAGATGCTGCCAATGCTTTGGATATGGAGTTGGTTTATGGCTTTGTTCCCAAAGATGGCTCACTGGATGCATTGATTGACCGCAAAGCAAAGGAACTGGCCACTCAAATTGTGTTGCGTACATCCAATACAATGAAACTGGAAGACCAGGGCAATTCTAACAAGCGTATCCAAAAAGCCATTGAAGAAAGGGCTGCATCTATTAAAAACGAAATGCCTAAAATTTTATGGGATTAGATTTAGACTACATAGATGGACAAACCCCCATAAACGAAGAAGAAAAAGACGGCCTGCTCATTCCTACCATTGCCACCCGTGGCGAGTTAGACGAGTTTGAGCAGCAGAACATTGAACAGGCAGTGCAATGGACATTAGGCCGTTCCTTTAAGCCGGAGGTGATTTTTACAGAAGACTTTATCCGCACGGTGCATAAACGAATGTATGCCGATGTATGGGCATGGGCAGGTGAGTTCCGTAAAACCAACAAGAATATTGGCGTTGACAAATGGCAAATACCTTCCGACCTTACATACCTGCTGGATGATGCTAAGTATTGGCACAAAAACAATACCTACCCACCCGAAGAAATTGCGGTACGGTTCAAACACCGCATTGTAAGCATCCATTGCTTTGCCAATGGCAACGGAAGGCATAGCCGGTTAATGGCCGATATTATCATCGAAAAAATATTCAAGCAGCCAGTTTTTAGTTGGGGTGCTGCCAACCTTTTCAGCGAAGGCGATACCCGAACAGCCTACCTCAAAGCCGTTAAAACTGCCGATAAAGGCGATTACAGTTTGCTGTTGGCTTTTGCCAGGTCGTAGGTAATTGTAACCATCCAATTCAAACACATTCAAAAGCCTCTTTCGGGGCTTTTTTGTTGCCAATGCCTTTGCAACCATTACCCTCTTTGCAAACTTTGCAAGCCTGCCCGTTCGTTACAAAATATGATGTACAGCTAAGCCCAATTTATGATTCCATTGAAACCCTGCCCAACGAAACTGCCGTTTCCTATCTTTATTTTACCGAAAGTGTAAATGCCGTAGGTTAATTACAAATAGTTTTGTGGCTAAATAAGTAGTATGAGCAATTCCCCCTGGAACCCTTTAAAAATAAGTATTCTGGCCTTTTCTCTCTCTGGTGCACTAAGCTTTTGTAATGCCCTAAACGCGAATTCAGTTGAATCTATGCCAATAAAATCGCAGTATTTTATTTCGCAATTCGAAAACGTGATGGGAACATCCTTCGAAATGCGGGTGAAAACAAGCTCATCCAAACAAGCTGCATTAGCAGAGAAAATAGTATTGCAAGAAGTAAAACGCTTATCGGCTATTTTAAGTGCGTATGATTCTAATAGTGAATTTAGCCAGTGGATGAAAACATATAATGTGCCCATAAAAGTATCGCCAGAACTACTCGAGGTAATTTCTTTATTTGATAGTTGGAAAATGAAAACAAAAGGTGCATTAAACCCAGCAGCAGAAATTACGAGTACATTATGGAAACAAGCTGCAGCTTCACAAGTACTGCCTAATCATGAAGCAATAAACATGGCCATTCAAACTACGAATGAAACGCATTGGAAAATTAATGTAGTAACTCAAACAATCACACATACTTCTCAAGCACCATTAATGCTAAACAGCTTTGTGAAAAGTTATGTGATGGAAAAAGCTATACAACAATTACGCGCAACACTTAATATAGAAGATATTGTATTGAATGTTGGGGGTGATATTTTAGTGAACGGAAATTCGGAAACAGCCATTGCAGTAGCCAATCCATTGGCACATGCCATGAATGACGCGCCCTTAGATATTGTTCGCGCTAAAGATCAATTCATTGCAACAAGTGGTAATTATAAAAGAGGGCATTTAATTCAAGGAAAATGGTACTCGCATATTATTGATCCAAGAAGGGGTAAGCCGGTAGAAGAAATTATTTCCGCAACTGTAATTGCGCCAAGTGCAACAGATGCAGGCGCTTTGGCAACTGCATTTAATGTTTTATCTATCGAAGAAAGTAAAAAACTTGCAGCACAATATCCTGCAGCAGCTTATTTAATTATAACCAAGGAAGGCGAAAGAATACAAAGTAATAATTGGGTATCTGTGCAGCCGGAAAAAAACTTGCCAATCACTTCAGTCCCGCTGAGTAAAGGTAATACATGGGATCCTTCCTTTGAACTCATTGTGAATCTTGAATTAGCAAAATTTGAAGGGCCTTACCGACGACCATTTCTTGCCATATGGATAGAAGATAAAGATAAAAATTCAGTTCGTACAGTTACTGTATGGTATAACAAACCTCGTTGGTTAAAAGATCTTCGCGCATGGCATAGTGCCAACTATTCAAAATTTAACCCCGAATCCGGTACTA
This sequence comes from Bacteroidota bacterium, assembly GCA_039796395.1. Taxonomy (GTDB): domain Bacteria; phylum Bacteroidota; class Bacteroidia; order Chitinophagales; family Chitinophagaceae; genus Sediminibacterium. Next base: position 7,432 of record JBDKJW010000081.1, on the reverse strand, counting down.
TTAGTACGGTATCGAGTGCTACCCGTTCTGCCGGGCAATACGCCATTAAATGGGATGGTAAAAATGATAAAGGAGAATATGTGCCAACAGGAGAGTATACAGTTAAAATTGAAGTAGTAAGAGAACACGGAACTTATCAATTATATAACCAAGACATCAAAGTTAACAATAAGAAAAACAAATTTGAACTGGCACCAAATACAGAAGTAGCTGCGGCTTCAATTGAAATTAAAAAATTATAATGAATAAAAAATGGACGGCTAAATGGAGTAGATGGTTGCATATTTATCTCTCTATGTTTAGTTTTTTAATTGTGTTGTTTTTCTCAGTAACTGGTTTTACACTTAATCATGCCGACTATTTTCAAAAATCGGTAACGAAGGAATATAAAGGATATGTAGATAGTAACTGGATAAAAGCCACTGATACTTTACAAGTTAAAAAATTTGAAATCAGCGAATTTTTTAGAACCAAGTATAAAGTAAGAGGGTCAATAACAGATTATAGAATTGATAATAATGAAATTAGCTTTTCCTATAAAGGACCTGGTTATGAAGCTTCCATATTTATAGATCGCCAAGATGCACAATTTCAACTAACAGAAACAAATCAAGGACTGATGGGTTTCATGAACGATTTGCATAAAGGAAGAGATACTACCAAAAATTGGTTATGGATCATCGATGCATCCGCTATATTCATGATACTCATTTCCATAACCGGACTTATATTACTTTTATTCCTAAAAAAGAGAAGAAACACAGGGTTGTTAGTTTTAGGAGCTGGGTTTTTGATAATGATATATATCTATGCGCTTTGGTAAAAGCCTTATTTCTTGAGTTGCAATAATGATTTTTATTTTGGAAACTGAACAATTACGGTAGTGCCTTTATGAATAGCGGAGTGAATTATTAATAACCCTTGATGTACTTCAATAAACTCTTTGCAAATTAATAAGCCCAATCCGGTTCCTCGCTCTTTGGAAGTGCCCCGCTTAGAACCAGTAATATTTGATGCAAGTATTTCTTGTACCGTATGCTCACTCATGCCTATCCCAGTATCTCGTACTTCAATACAAATATTGCTGTTTTGGCTATAGGCAGTAGCCAATATCTCTCCCTTCTTATTACAAAATTTAATGGCATTGCTTAAAAGATTTCTTAGAATGAAATCAAACATTTCACTATCGGCTTGAACGGTTAGATGAGCTTCAATATCTACATGAATTTTTACCTGTTTCATGTGTGCTTGTAAATACACCAATCGAATACTTTTCTCAAAGGCCGTTTGTATATCAATTGATTGAGGCCTAAATTCCAACATATGCATCTGGCTCTTACTCCATTGTAAGAGATTGTATAAAAGCTGATTTAAATAATCGAGGGAATTTTGTGCTTCCTTAATTAATCGCTCTTTTTCTTGTTCATTTAATTTTTCGTGATGTGCAGTAATCAGTTTTAAAAATGATTGCATAGAAGCCAGTGGGTTACGCAGATCGTGCGAAATAATAGAAAACAATTTATCTTTTACATTATTGAGTTGTGTTAATTTTTGTTGTGATTCTTCAAGCTGGGAAATGGTTTCAGCCAATTTAAGGTTTTGAAGAGTGAGATCCTTGGTTTGCTGATGTACTTGTATGGCTAATTCTTCTTTCTGCTTCTCTATTAACTCTTTCTTCTCTCGCTCTTTCTCTAAAGCAAGTGTTTCTCTCTCAAGCATTTCACGAGCTAGCTCTTGTTTTGTTTGATTGTATCTATTGGCTAACCCAAGTGCAAATAGTATTACTTGTACTGCAAAACCCAATTGTACAAAATACCGGGTAATAAAATTGTCGGGGAGTGCACCTAATTCTCTAACAATAAATAATATGGCACCGATTACAAGTAAAATATTGGCTTGTATAAAATATTTTGCCGGGTGGTATTTGTGGATATAAAATGCATTTAACCCGGTTACTAACATGAGTATATAAACAAAAATTCCGGAAATACCTATAATGTCGAGTAAGGGAATTAATAAATCTATGTCGAATAAAAAGATGATACATCCAAATCCAGTTAATGAAAATAATAAGTATATAAAAATATTTACGACTTTATTAAATGCAGGCATGAATACTGAAGTATTCAAGTAGGTTTTAGTAAAGAGGAGTCTGCTAATATTTGTTAATGGCACAATAATGGTATAACAAAAAGTATCCCATCTTGGGGCTTTGGGCCATAAATACTCAATACCAAAGCCATAATAAAAGGTAAGATATAACCCTAAGCCCATAATGCTTAGTACAAAGTATAAATAGCTAATATCTTTTACCCCTAAGTAAATGAATAAATTATAGAGTGTCATTATCAAGATGATGCCCAAAAACATACTCTGCCAAAGCACGCGCTGCTTATCCTTCTTCTCAAAGTCAACGGTTTGTTTAATTTTAATATCGAATTTTTTTGGCAAAAAAATACTGTAATAGGGATAACAGCTAATATGAAATTGTATGGAATCATTTTGTAAGAGTGGGAATCTTACGGCAATTGTATTTGATTGAAAATTCCGTACTTGCAAGGGCAATAAGCAACCAGTGAATAATGTATCTGTGTTGTTTCTTGTTGTTGCTATTACCTGAATAAGCCCCCATCTGGGAAATTCTAAAAGCAGATCAGCATCTGTTCCCCTTTTATTAATCAATGTAAATTGAGCGGTATAGCCGATCGCTGAAAATGTAGTATTATTGCCCGAAATGGACTTAGGCCACTTTATAAATGAAGCATCGGTAGTATCGCGTTGCCAGTTGAGCGCATTTTGTGCAATAGTAATCTCTTGGGCAATGAATGTTACCTGCTTTTGTTGACTATAAAGCGGAGCTGTGAATAACAAAAAACAAAGAAATAAATTAAATTTCAAGCATAAAGATTTGAGTAAATTTATCTTTTATAGAATTAAGAACCAATTTATACAATAATGGCGGCTATACGAATTGTGATTGTTGAGGACGATTGGATCATTGCTAAAGAGATTAGCCTTTCCTTGCATGATTTAGGATTTGAAGTTATTGGGCATTATGATACGGGGGAGGATGCATTGAAAAATATTCCCGACCTAAAGCCAGATATCGTGCTATTTGATATTGGCTTAAATGGTGAGTTGAATGGGATTGATACTGCCAAAAAATTAAATGAAGTTTTTCCGGTTCCATTTATTTTTTTAACAGCTTTGGCCGATACATCTACGATTGAAAAGGCAAAACTTATTGAGCCGTATGGTTATTTAGTGAAACCTGTGAAACAAGAAACACTCTACTCAACTATTGAAATTACGCTGTATAATGCTGCACAGAGAAAGCAATTGACCCCATCTGTGGTAAATGAACAAGCTATTTCAAACGATGCTATTTTTGTTAAAACTAAAAGCAAACTCGAAAAACATTTCCTAGAAGATGTGCTATGGGTGGAAGCGGCGGATATTTATTCGTTAATATATACAGTAAAAGGGAAAAGCCTTTTAAATAGCAGCTTAAAAACGGTGGAAGAAAAATTTCCCGCATCAAAATTTATACGAATTCATCGATCATTTATCGTAAATATCAACAAGATTGATGCTATTGAAGAAGATGAGCTCATTATTCATAATCACCGAATACCCATTGGTAAAACATTTAAAGAAAAATTGATGAATAGGCTTTCCGTATTATAAGTTCACCTGTTTATTTGTGCCGTTCACTATAAAAATCTGTTCATTAACCAGATTTTTTAACTCGATCCAATGTATTGAATATTTTCAGCCTAACGATTACTGCCTGAGATGAAAGAAATTGCAGCCCCCAATATGGTGTTAGCTATATCATTAGCATTGCTAGTGTATATAGGGTTTATTCTTTTTTTTGTAATTCGTGGAGCACTTAATACACGTTCCATGAACGATTATGCTTTAGGCAGCCTTCATTTTTCACCCTCCTTTCTAGGTCTCTCATTGGCGGCATCTATGAGTAGTGCAGCTACATTTATTATCAATCCCGGATTTGTTGCCTATTATGGAATAAGTGGTTTTTTATCGATGGCTGTTTTTTTACCCATTGGTACATTAACTTCTTTAGCGATACTTTCTAAACGGTTTAGAATGTTTGGGCAAAATGTGAAAGCCAAAACAATATCCCAATGGATTGGTGTAAGGTATCAAAACCAGTTTTTTACACGATATTTTGCCTTTCTATCATTGCTCATGATTGCTTTTATAGTAATGATATGTGTGGGGCTTACGCAGGTATTGTCTAGATCGCTAAACCTGGAAATTTTCCCTACTTTATTGGGTGTTGTTGGATTCACTTTTACCTATATGATGTTTGGAGGCGCGAATAGCATGGTATATACCAATACGGTACAAGCTATGCTAAAAATTGCTGTAACAATTATATTGCTTACTTCAGGATATCATTATTTTGAAAATGGGGTAAGTGGGTTTCTTCAAAAACTAACGGCCATAGACAGCTCTTTGGCAAAGCCATTTAATACTACCAGTCCTATGTTTAGAGACTTCTTTGAAGTAGTGATCTGTCAAATTGTAGTAGGTGTGGCCATTGTTTGTCAGCCTCATATTATTACCCGCTCTCTGCTATTAAAAAATGATAAAGACGTAAACAAGTTCTTAACTACAGCCATTGTAGTACAAGCATTATTTTTTCTAGTGATTTTTTCAGGATTGTATGCGCGATTATATTTCCCTGATTTGCAAATCAATGGTAAACCTATTGCTTTAGATGCGGTGATGAGCAGTTTTGTTGTGAAAAGATTTTCTGTTTATGTTGCTATTATCCTTGTATTGGGTATGATATCTGCCGGAATGGCCACATTAGAAGGATTGATTCAGTCGTTGAGTACAACTTTTACCTCCGATATTATTGCACCTATTACAAAGGGTAGCATTTTTAAATCAGATACGAATCCACATGGAATATTGTCGGAGCTTACGATTAATAGAATAGTGATTGTGGCCATGGCGCTGATTACAATCGTTTTATCATATCAACAATTAAATAAACCCGACCTTAGTGTAGGCATATTTGCACAAAATGGGGTATATGCTTATTTCTGTGGAGCATTCGTACCCGTATTATTTGGCATTTTTTTCAAAAAAGTAGCTACTGTATCTGTTATTGTAGCTAGTATTACGGCAGTGGTTGTTCATTTTACAATTTACTATGCTCGATTAACGCCCTATATGGAATCTGGAACCCGTAACCCCGCTATTGCTGCTGCCATAGCTATTCTGAGCTCTTTAGTAGTAGGATTGCTAGTACACTTTTTTTATGAACCCAAAAAAATAGCTAACTAGTATGAGGCATTATATTTTTTGGGTTTGCATGTTTATGTTGCCAATTGTAGCAATGGCTCAATGCCTACCCAACTATCAGTTTTCAATTAAGCGTATCGATATTAATAATTCGAAAATTAGTTATATAGATGAAGGTTCTGGCGAAACGATTCTTTTCTTGCATGGCCTTGGTGGAAATGCAGCTCACTGGAAAAAAAATATACAGTCACTTTCCAAAAAATTTCGATGCATCGCTATCGATTTACCAGGGTATGGGGGGAGCGATTTTATTTTTAAGCCTGCCGACACATTACAGTTAACCACATATGCAAATACGATTGCTGGTTTTATCAAGAAACTTCAGTTAAGCAAAGTTGTTTTGGCTGGACATTCTATGGGGGCACAAATAGCAATACTTGCTGCCTTACAACATCCATCATTGTTTACTAAACTCTTATTAATTGCACCAGCAGGTTTTGAAACCTTTACAAATACCGAAGCGCTATTGTTGAAAAAATTTGCCTCACCTGATTTTTATAAAAAACAAGATAGTGTTGCAATTGCAAACGCATTTCGTATGAACTTTTATCAGGTTCCTGAAGGTATGGATCAGCTTATTCAAGAACGATTGAAACTCAAAACTTGCGAAGCTTTTGATAATTATTGTAAAAATATATCATTGGGTGTGCAAGGTATGCTCCATGAAAAAGTGAGCGATAAATTAGATCAACTAACTATTCAAACACTGGTGATATTTGGAGATAAAGATGCTTTAATTCCCAATAGAATATTACATCCAACGCTCACAACAGCTAATATAGCAGCGGCTACGCAAAATATTAAAAATGCTCAGTTAGTTGTAATTCCGGAGGCAGGACATTTAGTTCAATTCGAAAAATCAAGTGAAGTAAATACAATAATCACACAATTTTTAACAGCCAAACGCCTATTCCCTTAACATTTAAACCAAACATTATGAAAAAATTGGTTGCCTTATTTATCCTTTTACAGATTATGCATTGCAGTCTGTTCGCTCAAAATACTAAAGTTACTGGTAAGGTAATTGATGCGGTGAGCCATCAGCCACTTGTGGGTGCTACAGTAAGCATAAAATCAACAAAAACATCTACAGCAACAGATGAAAAAGGATCTTTTGAGTTAAAGCTTCCTAAAAGTGATAAAGCTACTATCATTATCTCTTTTGTAGGCTATGCAGATTATAGCAAAGCCGTTGTTGCAGGAGAAAATGTAGAAGTAGCGCTTAAAACTTCTTTTGGTAGGGGAGAAGATATCGTGGTATCTGCTTCACGCCGCCCGGAAAAAGTTACAAATGCGCCAGCATCCGTAAGTGTTATTACAGCCAAAGACTTGTCGCAAACGGCATCCTTCAATATTGGAGAATTAGCATCCAAAATTCAAGGGGTTGAATTTGTGCGAACAGGCGTAACCGGTGTTGGTTTTAATGCAAGAGGGTTTAATAATGCTTTTAATGCAAAAGTGTTACAAATGACCGATGGTAGAAATAGTATGATGGCGGGAGGAAGTGGTTTGCCAGCGGGTATTATGAATACAGTTATTAAAGAAGACGTAGAAAGACTAGAAATTGTACTCGGACCAAATTCTGCACTGTACGGACCAAATGCACATAATGGTATTGCAAATACTATTACAAAAGATCCAAGAAAATATCAAGGAACAACAGCGATTGAGGTCGGGTATTAAATTCGATAATAAATGGGCGATGAAGCTAACGGGTGAATTTACCTCTGGTAAAGACTTTGAATTCAGAGATAGTGTATACAATTTGGGAGGAAGTGTTTATGGGCCAGTAACAGCAGGCGTGGAAAGAAATCCGAACTTTAATTTTAGACATATAAGAGGAACGGCTGATCTTTATTACAGCATCAATCCTAAAACAGATATCATTGTATCTTATGGAGGTAGTACCAATAATTTCTTATCAGTAAACAGTGTTGGTCGAAATCAAGTAAGAGACTGGAGATTTTCTTATTTACAAGTTAGATATGTGTCACCAAGATTTTTTGCACAAGTATATGAAACCTGGACTAATGTAGGAACTTCTTATTCTATCCCTTCTTATACAAGAGATTTTTATAACAGAACACATAGT
>JBDKJW010000080.1:0-12649 GCA_039796395.1 Bacteroidota bacterium | reverse complement strand
GCACAATTTGAAAGAGTGGGTATTGCACAAGCATCTATGTATCCTTCTTTTTCTTTAACAGGATTATTAGGATTTGCTAGTCCGCAAGTAAGTAGTTTATTAAGTGATGGTTTTGTGGCAAATGGTTTTGGAGCTTTGGCTGGGCCTATTTTTCAATTTAATCAAAATCGTAAACGGGTTGAATTAGAAAAAACAAAAACAATAAGTAGAAAGATACAATACGACCAAGTGATTTTAGCATCTTTGGCAGAAGTGAATAATGCCCTAATTGCTACACGCACATTTGAAGAGGAATACAGTAAACGACAACTACAAGTAGATGCGGGAAAGAAAGCATTAGTATTATCAAATGCAAGGTATAATTATGGATATACCTCTTATTTAGAAGTGCTTACGCAAGAAAATATTTTATTTGAAGCCGAATTACAAGAGTCGATTTTGATGCAACAAAAATTGAATGCTTTGGTGAGTTTATACAGGGCATTGGGCGGAGGTTGGAATTAGAGAAAATCTTGTTATATATATAGTTTTATTAACATGTAATGGCTGAAAAGTGGCTTTTAGCGCTTTTGAATGCCTTTTTGAGGTGAAATTCCTCATTTAAAACAAGGCTATTTCTACATTTATCCTACCTTTGCACCCCGGCTAAAAAGAACCGGATTTTTGTATGCAAATCATTAACAAACAACTAAACGCAGATGCTCAGGAGAATGCAGCTTCTTCAGAAGAAGTAAGTGTTCCTACTGCGACAACAAAAGCACCTGAAGTTGCTGTAATTGAAACAGCACATGATGACTTCGATTGGAGCATCGACAAGCGTAATGTTAGCCATTATGCTGAAACTGAACGTGTGAAGTACGATAAAGTGTATGATAACACATTTGTTCAGATTAATGACGGTGAAATTATCCGTGGTGGTGTTGTAGCTATGACAAAAACTGATGTTGTTGTAAACATTGGTTTTAAAAGTGATGGTTTAGTATCATTGAATGAATTCCGTGATGTACCAGGTTTGAAAGTGGGAGATGAGGTAGAAGTAATGGTGGTTGAAAAAGAAGACCGCTCAGGTAACTTGCACCTTAGCCGTAAATCGGCTCGTATTTTCAGAGCTTGGGAAAGAATTATGGAAGTACATAAAACGGGTGAAGTTGTTACCGGTACTGTTACTAGCAAAACAAAGGGTGGATTAATCGTTGATGTATTTGGTATGGAAACTTTCTTACCAGGTTCTCAAATTGATGTGAAGCCAGTAACTGATTACGATCAGTTTGTTGGTAAAACAATGGAATTCAAAGTAGTGAAGATCAATGAAACTATTAAGAATGCCGTTGTATCTCACAAAGCATTGATTGAAAGCGATATTGAAGCACAACGTGCTGAGATCATGAGCAAACTTGAAAAAGGACAGGTATTGGAAGGTATTGTGAAGAACATTACTGATTTCGGTGCCTTTATGGATTTGGGTGGCTTAGATGGTTTATTATATATCACTGATATTTCATGGGGACGTATTGCACACCCAAGTGAAGTGGTGAAGATGGATCAGAAATTACAAGTAGTGGTACTTGATTTCGACGACGATAAGAAGCGTATTAGTCTTGGTTTAAAGCAATTAACACCACACCCATGGGATGTGTTGCCTGAAGGTTTAGCAGAAGGTAGTGTAGTAAAAGGTAAAGTAGTAAATATTGAAGATTACGGTGCATTCTTAGAAATTCAGCCGGGTGTTGAAGGACTAGTACACGTATCTGAAATTACTTGGGCTAATACACCAATTAACGCAAAAGAATTCTTTAAACTAGGTGATGAGCATGAAGCTAAAGTAGTAACATTAGATAAGGATGCGCGCAAAATGAGCTTGAGTATCAAGCAAATGACGCAGGATCCTTGGAATACGATTGAAACCAAATTCCCTGAAAACAGTAAGCATAAAGGATTAGTGAAAAACATCACTCCTTATGGCGTATTTGTTGAATTGGAGCCAGGAATCGGTGGTATGATCCATATCAGCGATTTAAGCTGGTTGAAGCGTTTTAATCACCCAACTGATTATACCAAAGTAGGTGATCAAATTGATACCATGATCCTTAGCATTGATAAGGAAAATCGTAAATTACAGTTAGGTCATAAACAATTGGAAGAAGATCCTTGGAATGCGCTTGAAGAAACTTTTGCCATCGGTTCTTTACATGAAGGAACGGTTACCCGCAAAGACGACAAAGGAGCTTTGGTTCAACTACAGTATGGTTTAGAAGGTTTCACACCTAACCGTCATTTGAATAAAGAAGATGGTACACAGGTAAAAGCCGATGAAACTGCACAGTTTGTTGTAATTGAGTTTGATCGTAACGAAAAACGTATTGTTTTAAGTCATGCCCGTATTTGGGAACAGCATATAGCAGAAGAGAAGGAAGCAGCGAAGAAAGAAGCTAAGGCTGAGCAAGACAGTACGAAGAAAGCAGTTAAAAACATCCAATCTAAGGTAGAAAAAGCTACTTTGGGTGATTTAGGTGCTTTAGCTGAGATTAAGGCTAAGTTGCAGGAAGGAGAAGGCGACGCTAAATAAGCGAAGCCCGACGGTTGTAATATAAAGGCTGTTTCGCTGTTAAAAGCGAGGCAGCCTTTTTAGCTAATGATTAACGGTTTTAGCCATGAAATTGGGATTACCCTTCCTAAATTGCCTTTTTATGCTTAATTTCGCCAACTTTATGGGTCGTACTATCGTATTAATTTTACTGGTTTTCGGTTTGTTTGCTACTTCTTGTACTACAAAGCTCTCTAAAATTATGAAGAGCAAAGATTATGAGTACAAGTATAAAATGGCTGAGCAATATTATGCAAATAAAAAATATGCCGAAGCCCAAAAGCTCTTTGACGATATCTTTCCTTTTTTCAAAGGTACTCCACGGTATGAGGATATGTATTATAAATATGCGTATACCTATTATTATAATAGAGATTACCTGAATTCAGAAAATATGTTTAAGAGCTTCGTAGAAAATTTTCCTACAAGCACAAAAGGAGAGGAGTGTGAATACATGCGCGCTTATAGTTTTTTTAAACAATCACCTAAGGTAGAATTAGATCAAACTAATACTACAAAAACAATGGGGTTGATGCAGGCATTTATTAGCACACACCCTACTTCAAAGAGAGTGAAAGATGCAGCTGATTTGATTGATTTATGTAGGGAGAAATTAGAAATAAAAGAATTCAAAAGTGCGGAGTTGTACTATAATCTTGGTTATTATAAAGCAGCAGCCATTGCTTTTGGTTCTGTTGCAGATAATTTCCCTGATTCCAAAAAATCAGATGAATATAAATACTTAATGATTAAAGCTTATTTCAAGTATGCAGAAATGAGCTATGAAGAAAAACAAAAAGAGCGATTCGAAAAAGTACTCAATGAATGTAACGAATTTGTTGAACGATTTACAGATAGTAAGCATCTTGAAGATGTAAATAAATATAAAACACAAACGAACAACATCATAAAAAACCTAAAAAAATGAGTAAACTAAGAAGGCAAATGAGCGCCAATACCGCTGCAGTGGTAGAAACCAAAAGCCTGATAGAAATAAAGGGTAAAACAGGTAATCTCTATGAATCAATTGCCATTATTGCACGTAGAGCCAATCAAATCAACATTTCTTTGAGAGAAGAATTGCATAATAAATTGGAAGAATTTGCAAGTCATACTGATAGTTTAGAAGAAATTCATGAGAACAAAGAGCAGATTGAAATTTCACGTGCATATGAGAAAATGCCTAATCCAGCTATATTAGCAACACAGGAATTCATGGAAGGTAAAATTTACCATCGCATGAACAACGAAAACGATTTGTTTCGTTAGTATTGCTGTATCAAAATATTGTCAAACCTCACTTGTATCTATTTGCAAGTGAGGTTTTTTTATTACTTTACCAATTGAATATTTGCCATGCTCGAAAAGAAAAAAATACTGATTGGAATTAGTGGTAGCATCGCTGCTTATAAAACTATTTTACTAGTTCGCTTACTAGTGAAATTAGGTGCAGAAGTAAAAGTGGTAATGACTTCAGCATCCAAAGATTTTGTTTCCCCGCTGGTACTATCTACGCTTTCAAAAAATAAGGTATTAGTTGATTTAGCGGCTGGCGATGAGTGGGCTAATCATGTTCAACTAGGTAGATGGGCAGATGTTTTTATTATAGCGCCATTGAGTTGTAATACACTGGCCAAAATGGCGTATGGCTTATGTGATAATTTATTAATGGCGGTTTATTTATCGGCTACTTGTAAAGTAGTAGTAGCCCCTGCCATGGATGAAGATATGTGGTATCATGGTGCCACTAAACGAAATCTTGAAATAATACAGGGGTATGGTAATTTGGTGATTCCTGTAGAAAGCGGGGAGTTAGCTAGTGGTTTAGTGGGGCCCGGACGAATGGCAGAACCCGAAGCGATCATTCGCTTTATAGAAGAAAATATTTTTAGAGGAAATGCATTAGCCGGGAAAAAAGTATTGGTTACTGCAGGCCCAACTTATGAAGCCATTGACCCCGTTCGTTTTATTGGTAATCATTCTTCAGGCAAGATGGGTTTTGCCATAGCAGCAGCGTTTTATATGCAAGGCGCAGCTGTAAGACTAGTGAGTGGACCAACAGATGAAAAAATACCCTATCATGGAATTAATTTGATTGAAGTTAATACGGCCGCCGACATGTATGCAGCCTGCGAAGCTTATTTTGCTCAAATGGATATCGGCATTTTTAGTGCGGCTGTTGCAGATTATACACCCGTTACAGCTGCAACTGAAAAAATAAAAAAGAAAGAAGAAGAGCTGGCTATTCGATTTAAAAAAACAGTAGATATTCTTGGAGATGCAGGTAAGCAGAAAAATGATAAACAATTTATTGTTGGTTTTGCTTTAGAAACGGAGAATGAGTTGGGTAATGCAATTGATAAATTGAAGCGAAAGAATGCAGACGCTATAGTGCTTAACTCTTTACGTACAATAGGCGCTGGTTTTGGTACTGATACCAATAGTGTAATTATTATTGATAAAGCACATAAAAAAATAGAGAGTGGTTTAGCCAGTAAAAAAGATATTGCTAATCAAATTGTTTCATATGTAATAGAGAATACCAAATGAAACGTATATTTTTTTATATAGTTATTGTTGGTTGCTTGTTGTGTAAACAATTAGCTGCTCAAGAGATGCAAGCAAAAGTTACTGTGTTGGCATCTCGCGTGAATACAACGGTTGATCGTAAAATATTTACCACATTACAACAACAGTTGAATAGCTTCATGAATAATCGTAAATGGACCGGCGACGCATTTAAAGCAAATGAAAAAATTGAATGTAGTTTTATTATTAATATTGAAAGTATTGTTGAACCCAATTTGTATAAAGCATCATTAACCATCCAAACAGCACGCCCTGTATATAATACTTCGTATCAGGCTGCATTGGTTAATTTCGTAGATCCTGAAATGGTGTTCCGCTATATTGAATTTCAGCCTATTGAATTCAATGAAAATAGGGTACAGGGTACTGAGCCAGGTGCGGCCAATTTAACAGCCGTGCTTGCTTTCTGGGCTTATACTATGCTGGGTTTAGATTATGATTCTTTCGCCCCCAAAAGCGGAGAACAGTTTTTTAGAAAAGCTCAAAATATAGTAAATAATGCACCTGAAGGACGAAGTATTAGCGGATGGCGAGTATTTGATGGATTAAGAAATCGATATTGGCTTAATGAAAATTTGATCAATGCAAGGTATAATATCATACACGATGTTGTGTATACCTATTATAGAAGTGGGTTAGATAAAATGATAGAGAATGAAAATGAGGCGAGGGCAAACGTATTACAAGCATTGAATCAGCTACATGCTTATAACCGAGAAAATCCAAATACAATGATTGTTCAGTTTTTTATGCAAGGAAAGATGAATGAAATCATTGGCATTTTTAAAAAAGGAACAGCCCAAGAAAAAGCAAAAGCGGTTGAACTCTTAAGTGTGTTAGATGTAATTAACAGCGCAAAATATAAGGAGGAATGGCAGTGAGAAAAATAGTGATTATAGCTTGTATAGTATTGGTGATAGTTGCTTGCAATCAATCAACTAAATCAAACCCTGTTCCTTTTGAGAAGATGAGGCATTTAATGGTAGATATTATGAAAGCCGATGAACACTTCATTCGTTTATCATTAAAAGACACACTTCAAAAAATGCAACATGAAAACTTCAGATTATATGATCAACTGTTTAGATCGTATAGCGTAACTAAAGAGGAGTTTTATGCGTCATATAAATATTACGAAGCACATCCTGCGGCATTCAAAGAATTAATTGATTCTATGGATGCAACCATAGTTGGTGAAAGAAATAAAAACAATAAATTACCCAGTCAATAAGCCATGAATAAAGTATATAAAAATGCCAACGAAGCCATTGCTGATATTCCAAGTGGTGCAACACTTATGTTGGGTGGGTTTGGGTTGAATGGCATTCCTGAGCGTTGTATAGCAGCGCTCGTGCAATTAAATATTAATAATCTTACTTGTATTTCTAATAATGCTGGGGTGGATGATTTTGGATTGGGTTTATTGCTCAAAACAAAACAGATTAAGAAAATGATTAGCAGTTATGTAGGAGAGAACGCAGAGTTTGAGCGGCAATTATTAAGTGGCGAGTTGGAGGTAGACTTAGTACCACAGGGTACGCTGGCCACACGTATTCAAATGGCGGGCATGGGTATACCTGCTTTTTATACACCAGCAGGGGTTGGAACAGAAATAGCCATGGGTAAAGAGGTAAGGGAATTTGGCCATAAAACCTATTTAATGGAACATGCATTACATGCCGATTTCTCGATTGTAAAAGCATGGAAAGGTGATACCATGGGTAATTTAGTGTTTAGAAAAACAACGCGTAATTTTTCTACCTCTATGGCAAAAGCAGGTAATATAACTATTGCAGAAGTAGAAGAATTAGTACAGCCCGGAGAAATTGATCCTGATGATGTACATGTTTCTGGGGTATACGTACACAGAATATTTAAGGGAGAAGGATATGAGAAAAGGATTGAGAGGAGGACGGTAAAACTAGACGGTAGACCGTAGACAGTATACAGTTGTTGATTTAGCTTACGGACTTTCGGACTCCCCGACTAACGGACTAAAATAATTTTATGCTTGATAAATTTGGAATAGCTAAACGGATTGCACAAGAACTTAAAGATGGCATGTATGTGAACCTGGGTATAGGTATTCCTACATTAGTAGCCAACTATATTCCTCATGATATTTCAGTTGTTCTACAAAGTGAAAATGGAATATTAGGAATGGGCCCCTATCCGGTAGAAGAAGCTATAGATGCCGATTTAATTAATGCAGGTAAAGAAACCGTAACAGTTATACCGGGTGGTTCTTTTTTTGATAGCGCGGAAAGTTTTGGGATGATACGTGCTGGTAAAATCGACCTTACCGTTTTAGGCGCAATGGAGGTAAGTGAAACAGGCGATATTGCCAATTGGAAAATACCTGGTAAAATGGTGAAGGGTATGGGTGGTGCAATGGATTTAGTAGCCAGTGCTAAAAATATTATTGTTGCCATGATGCATACAAATCCAAAAGGTGAGAGTAAATTATTACCTGCATGTACATTACCACTTACTGGGTTGGCTTGTGTAAAAAAAGTGGTTACTGAGTTAGCGGTACTTGATGTATATGAAGGAAGTTTTATATTGAGAGAAAGGGCACCGGGCGTACCTGTTGAAGAGATTGTTGCCAAAACTGCTGGTAAATTAGTAGTGCCTGATCAAGTACCCGAAATGAAATTGTAAATTTGTAAACTTTTTAATTTTTATACTGTTTAATTTAAAAAACTATTTATGTCTATTCAAGTTGGTTCAATTGCTCCCGATTTCAATTTATTTAATACAGAGAAAACGCAAGTAAGCTTACATGCGCAAAAAGGTAAACCTGTTGTATTGTTATTTTTCCCACTGGCATTTTCAGGGGTATGTACTGCTGAGCTTTGTAATGTAAGAGATAATATTGCTGCGTATAATGCAACAAATGCACAGGTTTTTGGCATATCTATAGACTCATTATTTACGCTTGATAAATTTAAAACGGAACAAAATTTAAATTTTCCTTTGTTAAGCGATTTTAACAAAGAGGCGGCTACTGCTTATGGCGTATTGTATGAAACATTTCCCGCTTTTGGTATGTTGGGTGTAAGTAAACGATCTGTTTTTGTGATTGATGCAAATGGCATTGTACAATATGCAGAAGTTTGTCCTACGCCTGGTGATCTACCAAATTTCGAAGCTATACAGGCTACATTAGCAAATTTGAGTTAACCGATAAATCCTTGTAAATCATTGCCCCTCAATCAATTGAGGGGCTTTTTTTGGGGTATAAACCACCTTTCTGGGGATTTTCGTATCTTCATTAGAGAATTTATCCAATGAAAGGATTGTACATAGTAAGTTTTATGGTGTTGATGCTCGGGTGGGGAAACAGGGTTTCTTCTACCGAGGGCAGCTATGTATACCTGAATGAAGGTAAAAGCTTGGTTCAAAAATTTTACCCTAACCCAGCTACCCAGTTTATTAATTTTGAATTTGATAAGCAGGTTGATAAAACCTTTACCCTCGAAATCTATAGTTTTATAGGTAGAAAAATGACCGCACAAAAAGTGAATGCTTCTCGCATTACTATTTATTTCGATGATAATTATTACCGCGGTTTATATGTGTATCAACTCCATGATGCCAGCGGACGAATTGTTGAATCGGGGAAGTTTCAGGTGGTGCGATAGAGAGCAGACGATGGACTATAGACGATAGACCATGCAATAGTGGGTAGTGGTTAGTGAGGAGTGCGAAGTTTCCATCAGTGATCTGTATTCTTTGTTCGACATGAGTACAATATCATTGTCTTTTGATTCACCTTTTACTTTAATTGGTTTTGACTTTTTCGTAGTGAAATCAAAACAATTATCTGTGTTGGTGAGTAGATCCGTTGTGGTGATGGTTTTCATTTGATCAATAATTTAAAATAGAGAAAATTTAAGGATTTTAATTAGATTTTAATCCAAAATATCAAAGTGGAGATATAGATTTATGAAAAGACCCAATATGAAAGCCAAACTAACAATCTCACTTGTTTTCTTTTTAGCTATTTTAGGTTGCAAGAAAGAGAATCCCACAGATGTTTCGAATCAAAAACTTTTAGATCAGGTTCGCTCAGCTAAGATATGGATTGCTACTAATAAAGATAAACTTGCAAATAGTGCCGATAAGAATCGAGTAGATTCTTTGATGTCAATTGCAGAATGGAATAGTCCTGCACTGATTGAAATTCATGCTTCTTCCGAATTATTATGCATTCCTTTAAAATCAGATTCATTCACAAGTTTTTTAGTATTTGGTGTTAAGGATGAACAAATTTTTGGTGCTAATGTTTTTGTTATAAATAAGTATCAAAGTAGGCTACCTTCAAATGATCTCTCTATTCTGAATTCATACTTTTCAAATGCTAAAGTACCTTTCGATGGTGAGTTAACACGATTTTCATTTTCAGGAAAATTTACGCGAGCAATTGGATTTGAGAATGGAGTGATAAAGTATGTTAAAGAAGTTACTTCTGAGTATCCGAAAAATGATAAGCAGACTATACGTTCAAATTCTAATTGCACAGCATTTTACTTAGTTACAACATTTGCTGATGCTGGTAATCCTTGTGAGCAAACCAGTGTTATTGATTTTAAAACAGGCGAAAACGTAATAAGATCTAATTGCAATGGATCTGGTGAAGGAGGGGGTACACCAGGGGAATCAGGAGATCAGTTTGGTATCGATCTTTTCTATTTAAAAACAATTGATGTAAGACCTGCTGGCACAGATGCTGCAGATCCGTATGTTCAATGTGCAACACATATACATCAATCAATGGGATTCTTTTTGCCTCCCGAGATTATACATTCACAAATTGTACGTAGAAGTAAGGGAGATGAAAATTGGTCGTATGTACAAAGTAATGCTGACTATTATATTAGCCCTAGTAGAACTCGGTTAAGTGTTTTTTTTAATGGAACACTTAAGGATCCTAATCAAACAACTTATCCCATACAAGCCTCTGATTCGTATACTGTGAAATAATTGTTTAGACCTGAAGTGTGAATATGAAGAAAGCATTCTGTTTGATAAGCATTACTATACTAATGATGGCATTTTGTGAGTGTAAAACAGTAAAGAATATCGTAAATCAGTATGGCGAGTCAGTTGAGTTAATAACTACATTTGATATATTTAGATCGGGCAGTGATTCTTCAGCACTTATAATGCGCCAAAAAATTTGGTATCAGGATAGTATTGGGGTAACCGAGATTTGTGCTATTCGTTTTGAAAGAACTGATACTACTAGCATTACTAGTACCCCCACTTTAGGCTATCGATACATCAATCTCCGAAAGAAACTGGCATATGAGTATGCTAACTTTTCAGATACTGCTACTTTGAAAAAAATATATAGGTATTCTGATACTACCACATTTGTAGGTGGATGGAACTTTAATAAGAGTATGAATTACCCAGTAGATGAATTACAACCCTTGGTAGACACGGTTATAAATGATATTATCTACAAAAGATATAAATTTAAATACAGGAAAATACAAGAAGGAATTTACTGGGTTCGTTGTGATAAAAAAGATACTTTTTTTAAACTAGTAAAATCCTTAGCTGATAAAGTTAGTTGTACCCCAGTATTTGTAGGTACCTTTCCCGCAAATACGCCAAAAAATATTTACAGTCATGAATTAAAATTTATCTCCAATTATCTTCCCGATTCCGTTCAAAAAGTGTTTGCGGCTTGGAAAAAGAATGAAATTAAGTATCAAATAAATTAAAATAAGTCTATTTTTTGACGAGTGAGTTTTTAAAATTTAGTAATGCCAATATTTTATTCTATTATATCTTTTCATTTCTTATTTCTTCCGATAATATTGCTATTTCTATTATTGCGCTATTTGTACAAAGATGGTGAACCAATTTCTGCAATAAATAAAATTGGTTTAGGACTCTTTTTTTTAATACTTGCTGTTGGTGCATCATTCGGTGCAGTATATGCATTTGCATGGGGTATGAGTAGTGCTGGAGAAAAATGTGTTACAGCCGCAATAGGTATGATACCAATTGGTTTTCTTATAAATTTAGTAGGGATTCCTACAATACTAATATTGGTTAAACCAAAAGCTTAACGATCTGCTACCTCCACTATCAAGAACTTCAAATAATTCGTGTTCTCCATACCCCAAATAATGGGATGATCGGAGGCCTGGGCTTGAAAAGTAACTTGGCGAATTCTTTTGCGTGCGTCTTTAGCAGCCATATCAATGGTTTGCAAAAACAAATCGGGTTGTACCAAATTAGTACAACTAGAGGTTACTAAGAAACCGCCATTACGTACGAGCTTCATTCCTCTTAAATTAATTTCCTTATAACCAGTAATAGCTTTCTGAATATTTTCTCTACTCTTGGTAAATGCAGGTGGGTCAAGCATCACTACATCATACTTTCTTTCTTCCTTGCCCCATTCTTTCAATACATCAAAAGCATTCATGGCCTCAAACTTGCAAATATGATCAAGCTTATTTAATGCTGCATTTTTATTGGCCTGTGCTACTGCTTGCTCTGATATATCAATCCCTAAAACATTTTTCGCACCATAGTGAGCGGCATGAATTTCAAAAGTACCTGTATAAGTAAATGCACCTAATACTTCGGCTCCCTTTACAATATGTTGAATAGCTCTTCTATTATCTTGCTGATCTAAGAAATAACCCGTTTTTTGTCCATTCGCAATATCCACATGAAACTGTAATCCATTTTCTTTAATGATAATATTTGTATCAAATGGATCAGATAAAAAACCTTTCTGTTGTTCTAACCCTTCTAAGCTTCTTACGGGAACATCATTGCGTTCATAAATACCTTTTGGAGAAAAAATTTCTTGCAAGGCAGTAATAATAGCGGGTTTCCATTTATCTATTCCGAGTGCTAAGGTTTGCAACACAAAATAATCATTGAACTTATCAATAATTAATGCGGGCATTTGATCGGCCTCTCCAAATATCAATCTGCAATTTTCGGTATAACCTGTTTTTTGCCGGTATGCCCAAGCAGTGGCAATTCTATTCTTAAAGAAACTGGCGTCTACTGTTTCCCGCTTGCGGGTAAGTAGTCGCACTAAAATTTGCGATTTAGGATTGATATAGCCAATACCCGTAAACTTGCCATCGGCGTAATGAACTTCTACCAAATCTCCTGCCTCGGGTGCCCCTGCCACACGATCTACTTCATTGGCAAAGATCCAAGGGTGGCCATTGGCAATACGGGGGGCAATTCTTTTCTTTAAATATACCGTAATCATTTTGCAAATATAAGTGGCGACTTACTGCCAATTTTTCCCTTTTCTTTGCGTGGCAAAATATTTGCCCTTATTGGAAATCAATAAAATAATACTATGGAAGAGCGCGAAACGGCCCCAGAACAGGAAATAATAGAAAAAAACGCAGATTTTGATATGAATGCTGACGAAAATGCAGCCGGCACCTCTCATTTAAATGAGCCAGTAGCAGAAGAATCGGC
>JBDKJW010000079.1:0-9969 GCA_039796395.1 Bacteroidota bacterium | reverse complement strand
CATTTGCCTGGTATGATTGCATCGCTAACACCATTACCCGTAATTGGTGTTCCCATTAAATCATCTAACTCCATAGATGGCTGGGATTCTATACTCTCTATCTTACAAATGCCCAATGGTGTACCTGTAGCTACTGTTGCCTTAAATGCCGCTAAAAATGCGGGTATTCTTGCGGCGCAGATTTTAGGAAGCGCAGATACCGTTATTGGCAAAAAAGTAGAAACCTATAAATCAAAACTTGAAAAAGAGGTTTTGAAAAAAGCAGCGGGTTTGAAAAAAGATTGGCCGAATGGTTTTTAGTAAATATGTAAACTAAGTACCTAATCTACTCACTTACTCTTCTTCACTACTTTCGGCTGCAAATACTTATCGAACCAAGTTACAAAATCGGCCTCTTCATTCAATTGGGTTTTCCAACCATGATCCTCCCCTGCTTTAATTCGTAATTCGAATGGAAGGTTTAAAGCCTTGTATTTTTCTTCTAACCATTTAGATTGCTGCAAGGGAACTGTTTTATCTGCATCACCATGCCAAATAAATACAGCAGGGTCGTCATGGGTAACCAAATTAGCTGGTGATAATGATTCTGCTATTTTAACTCGCTCTTTTAAATCAGTAATGAATACATAATTTTTCTTCGTAGTATCATAATACCTAAAAGCAAATGCCCCTGCTACACCATTGGCCTCTAAAAAATTAGGGTAGTTTACAGGCGAAATACCCATGCCGCCCCAATTCATAAAATCGGTTGGTGGATAAAATACAGCAACTACATTAGCTTTACCCGATATGCGTGCAATTGGGTCTTTAGCCAAAGAATCACCCCGATTATCTCCTAAGCCTGTTACTAAACTTAAATGTCCACCAGCAGATGAACCCGTAATTCCTATTTTATTAGGATCAATACCATATTCTTTTGCATGATAGCGAATATATTGTACTGCTCTTTTCACATCTGCTGCCGCTTCTTGAATATTATATCTTGGATTAGATCCATGTGCCACTAAGAAATAAGTGTATCCTTTATCCAAATACAGCGCTGCACCGGGTTTATAGCGTTCCCAATTTTCCATAGAAGAATACCAACTACCTGAAATTAATCTTATTACTGCGGCGCCATTCGATTGTTTCGGACGAAAAACTTGCATAGTAAGGGCTACTCCTTCTTTCCTACCATAAATTTCTTCCTTCACCGTGTATTCTTTTGATTGCTGTGCTGTAGCAAGTTGACCTACAAATATTAATGCTAAAAAAGCAACCAATTTTATTTTCATCATGCTCTTTTTTTTTGAAAAATACAACATTCCGAGCATAAAAAAAGCCGATCATTACTGATCGGCTTTATGTGCCCCGGAACGGAGTTGAACCGTTACTCGCGTTGCGGCGAACAGGATTTTAAGTCCTGCGTGTCTACCAATTCCACCACCGGGGCTCCTCGGGATTTAAAAAAAATCCCGCCCTTTTGGAGCGGGAATCCCTGAGCGGAAGACCAGGCTCGAACTGGCCACCCCGACCTTGGCAAGGTCGTGCTCTACCAAATGAGCTACTTCCGCGTATCTAAGAACTTAATTGGGGTTGCAAAAATAGCTAACTCCAGTTACTGGCAAAATTTTTTTGCAATTATTTATACTCAGGCTTGTACTTTGAGCTTGATTGTACTTCTACATCTGGCTTTCCTTTATAACGTTGATTATAAATACGGAATGAGCATCCGGCTACGAAAGCGATAAAACAAAATACGGTCAAATAAAATAAAAAGCGAGAAGAGTTTACCCAATTCTTGGCAAAATCTTTCTGTTCGTTTTCAATGATTTCCTCTGTCATAATGGGTTATTGCACTGCAAAAATAAGGTAAGCGGCTTAGATTTCTACTGCCTTTCTAAAATTATTTCTCCAAACTTTTTTCTTTGTTCTATAAAGTAATTCCAAACCACTGATCCATGATATACCCCCTGCAACAACATATAATTTCCAGGTACTCCATATACCCCTTTTGCGCCCCTCAACAACCACCAAATCACACTAAAATGAGCGCGCATGATTGCTGTAAAAAAAGCTATATCTCCCGAAAAAAGTCCTTTCCAAGCTGAAATGGCATCTAGCAAAAAACGAAATGGCAGTTTCCACCATAATTGTGATATGGGCAGATTTTTGCAAATCATTCGCAGATTATTTCTAAAATTAAGGTACACTTTTCGTCCACCCCTGGGTAATGTTCCAGCACCAACATGATAAACTACTGATTGCGGAATGGCCATTACTGTATACCCCTTCAATTGCATTCGCCAACATAAATCGATCTCTTCTTGGTGCGCAAAAAAATCGGCATCAAACCCTTCTAATTCATGGAATACTTTAGCCCTTACAAACATGGCTGCTCCTGTAGCCCAAAAAATATTTGCAGCAGAATCGTACTGTCCCTCATCTACCTCACAAACATCAAAAATTCTACCGCGAGATAATGGGTAACCTAATGCATCGATCCACCCGCCTGCTGCACCAGCATATTCAAAAAAACGGGGTTGATGATACGCAAGAATTTTTGGTTGACAAGCACCGATACGTGTGTCTCTATCCATCCATTCAATGATCGGTTCTATCCAATCTTTGGTTACTTGTACATCCGAGTTGAGCAATACATAATAGTCGGCCTGCACTTGTTGTAATGCCCAGTTATAGCCCCCAGCAAATCCTAGATTTTTTTCTCCAGCAATTAATTTTACCTGTGGAAAATTGGCCAACAAAAAAGCTACGGAATCATCTGTAGATCCATTATCGGCCACATAAACAGTGGCATTTGCGTAGGTGGTAGCCAATACTGAAGGCAGGAATTCAGCTAGATGCTTTTTCCCATTATAATTTAAAATAACGATGGCTACTGAAGATAACACGTACTATATTTTCGGCGAAAGTATAACATTCAATAGATACCCTTACATCGAAAGTCCCCAATTAATTAAATACCGTACTTCAGTAGGCACTGTATGTATCCTTTCTTTGGCTGTTTTTTTTGCCAACCGTACAATAATTAACTTTTTCGAAGGGATCATAATAATGTATTGCCCTAGTATGCCTCTTGCATAAAAAATTTCTTTATGTTCAGGATCTATCCACCATTGGTAGCCATAGTAATCACAGGCTAATCCTTTTGTATCTGTAATACCACATGACTTAATGGATGCTGCGTAATAGTTACTATCCATGATAGGCAGCCCATCTATCTTCCCACTATCAAGCATCAATTTTCCAATCCTTGCAAAGTCGCGGGTATTTGAATTCAAGCAGCAATAGGCTTTTTCATGTCCACCAACATGGTCGATACTCCAAAAAGCATCATGCGTTGCCCCCAATGGTTGCCATAGTTTTTCGGTAGCATAGGCACTGATTGTTTTACCTGTTGCTTTCGCTAGAATTAATCCTAATAATTGGGTATCGCCGCTTTTGTAATAATGATAAGTACCCGGCTTTTTTATCATCTTCACCCCCGTAGCAGTTTTATACGCATCGGTACCATAATAAATTTCTGCCGTTACCGAAAGCGGGTTCCAATACGATTCATTCCAATCGGTACCGCTACTCATCGTAAGCAGATCTACAATTTTTACCTTGGCTTTTTCTCCTTCTTTAAATTCAGGAATAAAATCACCCACCGTTTGTTGTACAGATTTTATTTTTCCTTCCTTAATGGCTACCCCAATTAAAATACTGACCACGCTTTTTGCCATAGAGAAAGAACCAGAGTGAGACGTATCGCTATATCCATCCCAATATTTCTCAAAACTGATAGCATTATTTTGAATTACTAATAACCCAACAGTTTGCAATTTCTCCATGAGTGCATTTACGGAATCAGGATAATTTATTTTATTGTAGTTCGGAGAAAAAATCCAAGGTTTAGCCGTACCTGCCTTTACAATATTGTTGTCAAAAATTTTATAGTCATCAATATTAGAAAAATTATAATAGGCCGATTTAAACAAATAGGTTTTCCCACTTATAAATGCATAAGCAGCAAATACAATTACAACTAGTACTATAGATTGGAAAAATCTTTTTAAGAAGCGCATAAGTTTGGTTTGTACCTTGAAAATAACCTTTTTTTCGCTTTCGCAGAAAGGTGTATCTTGCACACATGTTACACGGTTTGCATTTCTTGCACTTCAACCTCGATTTTCTCGATCACCCCTGTTACAAAGGTTAAGCTTTAAGGTATAAGCTCAAAGTATATATTGCTTACACTATATATCTTAGACCTTCTACCTCAATCCTTATAGCTTACTCCCAATCCCTTTTAGCTTACAACCCGAATCTCGAATCCCGTAACTCGTAACTAACCACTATGCACTACACACTAAACACTAATACAACCAACCATTACTTACAACTAGAAGACCAATACGGCGCGCACAATTATCATCCCATACCTACTGTGCTTGAAAAAGGAGAAGGTGTTTTTTTATGGGACGTTGAAGGAAAACGATACTATGATTTTTTGAGTGGCTATTCTGCAGTTAATCAAGGGCATTGTCATCCGCGCATTATCAACGCACTTGTTCAACAAGCACAAAAACTAACACTTACATCCAGGGCTTTCCATAATAATTTACTGGGTGAATATTCAAAATTCATTACGCAGTACTTCGGCTACGATAAAGTATTACCCATGAATACAGGTGTTGAAGGTGGTGAAACAGCTATTAAGCTCGCTCGCCGTTGGGCCTATGTAAAAAAGGGTGTTGCAGAAAATAAAGCCAAGATCATTTTTGCGGAAGGTAATTTTTGGGGCAGAACATTGGCCGCTATTTCTTCATCCACCGACCCAAGCAGTTACAAACAATTTGGCCCCTATATGCCCGGTTTTGAATTAGTTCCTTATAATGATACTATTGCTTTAGAAAAAGCTTTTCAAGATGAAAATGTAGCTGCATTTATGGTGGAGCCTATTCAAGGTGAGGCCGGTGTAGTTATTCCTGATGATGGCTATCTACAAAAAGTAAGAACGCTGTGCACGGAATACAATGTATTGTTTATTGCAGATGAAATTCAAACTGGTTTAGCACGTACCGGAAAAATGTTGGCCTGCGATCATGAAGGGGTGCGACCAGATATTCTCATTCTCGGCAAAGCCTTGAGTGGCGGGGTTTTACCCGTATCTGCTGTATTAGCAGATGATGCCATAATGATGAATATTCATCCGGGTGAACATGGCTCTACCTACGGCGGTAATCCATTAGCTTGTGCTGTGGCTATGGAAGCATTAACGGTATTGAAAGAAGAAAAAATGACGGAAAATGCGGCTGCTATGGGCGAATTATTAAGAGCTGAATTACACCAACTTCAATCTCCACTAATTAAAACTATACGCGGTAAAGGATTATTGAATGCTATTATTATTAATCATCCTAACCCCGAAGCAGCTTGGGATCTTTGTTTAATTTTAAAAGAAAAAGGGTTATTAGCGAAACCAACACATGGCGATAAAATTCGTTTTGCCCCACCACTATTAATTACCAAAGAACAGGTATTTGAATGCGTAGCAATCATTAAAGATGCACTAGAAACGCTTTAATTCTTTGTAGGCAATTCAATTTTGGGCAATAAAGCCATTAACATCATAGTTACAGATGCCCCTAAGAGCAGGAATAAACCTACTTGCTTTTGGGGGCATTCGCCTGCCTGACAAGCACTTAATATAAAATAATTTCTTATTACCCATGCCAATGCAAAAGCTGCGATAAAAACATTGGTACGCTTTGCCCAAATTTTTGGAACCAAAAAAAGCAATGCGCAGATTCCACAAAAAACACTCATTACAATACCAGGCTTCCCATAGTAAGTGCCAGAACTATCAAAACCTGTAACCACAATTTGTTTGCTTTCAATCACCACCAATGGAAAAAAACAAAAAGCCACCATCATTAGTGCCAATAAAAATCCTATTTTTTGCGAGTGCTTCATACCTTATATAATTAAAAAAGATCCTGCAAAGCAAGATCTTTTGTGGAGGTCCCGAGCGGATTCGAACCGCTGTAGAAGCTTTTGCAGAGCTCTGCCTAGCCACTCGGCCACAGGACCTTATTTATTTTTCAACAGCTTTTGCTGCTCTGCCTTATCCGCCTGAGGCGGACACAAGACCTTATTTATTTTTCAACAGCTTTTGCTGCTCTGCCTTATCCGCCTGAGGCGGACACAAGACCAATAAAGGAGTGCAAAACTAACGTAATTTCACGAACTTTACAACTGAAACAACCATATGAATAGAATTGCAGAAAGTGAATTAATCTTAAATAGCAGGGGTGCTGTATACCATCTAAATTTATTACCAGAGGAATTAGCAGATACCATTATTACCGTTGGCGACCCCGATCGGGTTGCAGAAGTAAGTAAACATTTTGATGTTATCGAAGCCAAACTACAACATCGTGAGTTTGTTACACATACGGGTACGATTGGATCAAAACGTTTATCAGTTGTATCTACCGGTATAGGAACAGACAATATTGATATTGTGTTAAATGAGCTCGATGCCTTAGCCAATATTGATTTAATAACAAGAACAGTTAAGCAGCAGCTCACTAGATTAAAAATTGTAAGAATTGGAACATCTGGTTCGTTACAAGCAAATATACCTGTAGATAGTTTTGTGGCGAGCACCTATGGTTTGGGTATTGATAATCTAATAAACTTCTACCGCCCCGAAAATAATGATGAAGAATTAGCCATTTTAAAAGCTTTTTCCATGCATACCCAGTTAAGCCAACAAGTTGCAGCTCCCTATATTAGTTCTGCCGCTCCTTCCCTCTTAAAACACTTTGTTGAAGGCTTCCATCATGGTATAACAGTTACTTGTCCGGGTTTCTACGGCCCGCAGGGCCGGGTATTAAGATTGGGTTTACAATACCCAGATCTTATAAATCAACTCACTACTTATCGGTATGGCAACCATATTATCAGCAATTTTGAAATGGAAACAGCAGGCATTTACGGATTAGGAAAATTATTAAACCATTACTGCATGAGCCTCAGTGCAATAGTAGCAAATAGGGTGAGTCGGGAGTTTAGTAAAGATGGGGCGAAAGCAGTTGAAAACCTGATCGTAAAAACCTTAGAAATATTGTGTTTGATCAAATAATTTTTTGTTAGAATAGTGATATTAGCTAATTTCACTACATGTCTGAAATAATCCGTCCCGACATATCAGTATATAATCATGCCATTACAGTGGCTAGGGAGGTGTTTTCACTAACATGCAAACTTCCTGTTCAACAGCGTTTTGTACTCACTTCTCAACTTCGCAGATCGATAATATTGGTTTGTAATCGCCTTTCTGCAGTTGCCTACAGCGAAACAAAGGCAGAAATCAAAAGAAACAGCGAGCTTTTTATCCGTGTATATGCGGAAATAAAAACACAGATTAAAATGACCCAAACCCTTGGCCATTTTAAACCCGCTGAGCTTATGACCCTTGAGGATTGTTTAGACGGTATTCTACAGTATTGCAAAAACAATCTTGAGTACAACCGCAATTAATTACGCAGCCTTCCCTATTTCGGTTTAATTTGCGCTCATGCAACTGGAAATCTTTAAATACCAGGGAACGGGTAACGATTTTGTAATCATAGATAATCGTTCGGGAAAAATCACACTCAGCAAAGAGCAGATCCTTTTTTTATGCAACAGGCGTTTTGGTGTTGGTGCCGACGGATTAATGCTACTTAATAATTTAGCTGGATATGATTTTGAAATGAAGTATTATAATGCAGATGGAAGTGAAAGTACCATGTGCGGCAATGGCGGCCGTTGTTTAACCCGTTTTGCCTATGATGTTGGCATTCGCCCAGATAAATATGTATTCATGGCCATCGATGGTGAACACGAAGCTTTCTTTGGTAAATATGAATGGGTACATCTAAAAATGAAATCTGTTACCGAAATTACTGAAAATCATAGCGCTTGGGTTTTAGATACGGGCTCTCCGCATTATATAAAAGAAGTTAATGACATTCAAACAATAAATGTGTTTGAACAAGGACGTGCTATTCGTAATAGCGAAGCATTTGCAAAAGAAGGTATCAATGTAAATTTTGTTGAATCATCAACAAAAAAAATTATTGTTCGTACCTATGAACGCGGCGTAGAAGATGAAACCTATAGTTGTGGAACTGGCGTAACAGCAGCTGCACTTGTGTTTGCACATAACGAAAATGGATTTAATAGAGTTGAAGTTGAAACCAAGGGTGGACATTTAGCCGTTGAATTTGATAAACTAGGCGATCAACAATTCGAGAATATATGGCTCTGCGGCCCCGCGACGTTTGTGTTTAAGGCGGATATCTTTATAGACCGTGGACCGTAGACGGTAGACCATAAACCTTTTACCCTATACCCTATACCCTATCCCCTATAACCTAACGACATGATTCAATATTTTAAAAATATAGACGGACAAACAAAGGAAATAGACAAGCCTGAAATGGGTACTTGGGTAAATCTTGTTCCACCATTTAAAGAAGAAGAATTTGTTGAGTTGAGTAGAGAACTGGTAATTCCTATTGAATTTCTACGCGACTCATTAGACATTGATGAGCGTCCGCGCTATGAGGTAGATGATAACGTAAAAATCGTAATCATTAAAACACCTACAGAGAATAATTCATTTAATGATAGCGATGCTTTTTATATTACTATTCCCATCTGCATCATCCTTACACATAACCAAATTGTTACGGTAAACTCATTTGATAATGGTGCGATCAAAAAATTCTTAAACACATTCCAAAAACGCCATCCCGATAAGCGAAATATGATGGTGTTGAAAGTATTTGAAAAAGTAGTACAAACTTTCTTAGAGTACCTCAAAGAAATTAATCATAGTAGAAACCAATACGAGCAAAGTCTTTATGATAGCAATAGCAATGTAGACTTATTAAAACTCATGCGCGTACAAAAAAGCTTGGTTTATTTTGTTACTGCATTACGCAGCAATGAAATGTTGATGATGAAAATGGAGCGAACAAATTTTTTGGGGCTCAATGAGGAAGAGCGAGAATTTTTACAGGATTTGATTGTTGATACAAGTCAGGCCTTGGAGATGGCCAATATCTACACCAATATACTTAGTAGCACTATGGATGCATTTGCGAGTATCATTAGTAATAACTTGAATAATGTAATGAAGCGATTAACTTCTATTACCATCATCTTGTCTTTACCAATCTTAGTAACCAGCATTTATGGAATGAATGTAGACATCCCATTTCAGCGATCTAATCATGCTTTTTATATACCCGTAATAATATCTATGATAGTTTCAGGAGTTATTGGTATGTATTTCTTAAAAAAGAAATGGTTTTAAAATGGCGCTGTTAAATGTACGCGTATATGGCGTTTTGTTAGATGATCAAAATCGTTTATTGGTAAGTGACGAGTTTATCCGTGGACATTATTACACAAAACTTCCCGGGGGAGGATTAGAAATGGGAGAAGGCACACGTGATTGTTTAAAAAGAGAATTTAAAGAAGAAACAGGCCTAGATGTTACTATTGGCAAGCATATTTATACTACTGATTTTTTTCAAATTTCTGCCTTCAATAATAAAGATCAAATCATATCTATCTATTATGAAGTGCTTGCGGATGACATAAGTAGCTTGGTAACAAAGGAAAAAACATTTGATTTTACAGCTGAACAATTAGCTGACCCAACAAAAGATGCAGAAGTGTTTAGATGGATTCCTTGGGAAGCATTAAGTAGTGATAATATGAGCTTACCAATCGATAAAGTAGTAATTAGTTTATTGAAGGCGAATACCTAAACCCGGTTTATTATTCAATTGCACTTTACCTATATTAAAACGAAGTCCTGTAGCTATGTCTTCTTTTAACAAAAGCGGACCATCCATATCAACATAATCTAATTGGGGTAAGAAATGGGCAATGGCTGCCGAGCCAATCGTAGATTCATTCATA
>JBDKJW010000078.1:0-9979 GCA_039796395.1 Bacteroidota bacterium | reverse complement strand
CCGTTTCATATCCTTATTCAACTTACTTATGAAGTACAAACTCTTGCTGTTTGTTACCTATTTTTCCTTCATGGCTTGTCAGCGAAACGCCATTACAGGCAGAAAGCAACTCGCTATTTTTCCTGAATCTGATGCACAATCCATGGCAGTAACGCAGTACCAAACATTTATAAAGACCAATAAAGTAGTTCCTGCGGGTAATAAAGAAGCCGATATGGTTAAGCGTGTTGGTAATAGAATTATTAAAGCCATAAAAGAATATTATGAAAGTAAAGGATTGAGTAAGGAGCTTGAAGGGTATCAATGGCAAATTAATTTGGTAGAAGACAAACAGGTTAATGCCTGGTGTATGCCCGGTGGTAAAATTGTAGTGTATACAGGTATTCTGCCAATAACTCAAAATGAAGCTGCCCTAGCCGTTGTAATGGGGCATGAAATAGCACACGCCCTTGCAAAACATGGTAGTGAAAGAATGAGTCAGGGTTTAATACAGCAAGGGCTTGGCGCTGGGTTGGCTATTGCCCTTTCTAGTCAGCCTTCACTCACTCAAGATGTATTTAACAGCGCCTACGGAATAGGATCTAATGCGGTTGCTATGCCAGCATTTAGTAGAGCAAATGAATTAGAAGCAGATAAATTCGGACTGATGTTTTCTGCATTAGCAGGCTATAGTCCCAAAGAAGCCATACCCTTTTGGCAACGAATGAGCAAAATAGGAGGAGACAGCACAACACCCGAATTTATGCGTACGCACCCAACAGACGAAAAACGAATTGAAGAATTACAAAAAAATATGGACGATATCATAAAAAATTATTATAAGCCATCTGCAAATAAATGATAATCAGCTAGTTAGATTAAATAATCAATACTATACAATCGATACTAAAAAAAGTTAAAAATCTTGGTTAGCCCGTAACAATTTTTTAACTTTGCGAACTCAATTTGCGTTCATTAAACTATCTGAAAAGCATGTCTAATCAAACTTTGCTTGAAAAACTCCAATTAAAAGACGAAAAAAATCTGTTGATTCAGGGTCTTCCTTCATCAATTGAAAAACAGTTTGCTAAGCTTACTTACGCTAAAAATGTTACGCCATTATTGAAAAGTAAGAAAGTAGATTTTGCGTTGGTGTTTGCTATTAGTCAAACCCAATTGAATAATGTGTTGAATGAAGTGTTTCCGGCCTTACATGATGAAAGTAAATTATGGGTTGCTTATCCAAAAACTACTAGTAAAATAGCGAGCGACTTAAACCGCGATTGCAGCTGGGAATGCTTAACCAAGAAAGAATACGAATGCGTTCGTCAGGTTGCTTTGGATCATGTTTGGAGTGCCATGCGTTTCAAAAAATTAGATCAAATACCCAATCGTACGCGCGCCTTTTCTGAAATTAAAGCACCTGTTATAAATGGTATCGATTTTGAAAAAAGATTGGTAAAAGCGCCAGTTGATTTAGATCGATTATTTACAAAACATGCCGAGGCCAAAGAATTTTTTACTTCACTTTCTTTTACGAATCAAAAGGAATATGTTTCCTGGATTGAAGGGGCAAAGAAAGAAGAAACACGCGCTCGCCGGGTTGAAACTGCCTTAGAAAAATTATTAGCAGGGAAAAAGAATCCTTCGGAGAAATAAGGATACACCGTAGACTGTGGACGGTATATTGTCTACCGTCTATAGTCTAATTTCCTTCCATCGCCATAATTGATTCAAATAGTTGCTCGTATTCACTGTTCATTGTAGAGAGTTTGCTATTGGTATCTGCATAAGCCTTCTCCAGTGCTGTAAATCCATTATTATTTGAATAGGTAGATGGATTACTCATATCAGCTTCTAATTTTATCTTTTCTGCTTTTATGCGCTCTATATCGTTCTCCAAATTAGCCATCTTACGCTGCAATTTTTGCAGCTCTTTATTAATCGGCTTGCCTTCTGCCTTTTTGCTTTCACCTTTTACCTCTTCTTTTACAGCTTCCACCTTCTGCTTTTCACCTTCTTCGTTTTTAGCTTTCATAGCCATCCGTTCATTCCATGCTACCCATTCTGCATAAGTACCTTTAAACTCCTTGATCTCTCCATCTACAATCTCCCAAATTTTATTGGCCGTTTTGGAGATAAAATATCTATCATGACTAACCAATATATAACTACCCTCATACTTATTTAATGCTTCGGCTAATAACTCAACCGAGTGCATATCTAAGTGGTTTGTAGGTTCATCTAATAGTAAGAAGTTGGCTTTACTTACAATTGTTTTTGCTAAAGCAACCCTAGCTTTTTCACCACCACTTAAAACGCGGATCTTTTTATCTACATCATCGCCGCTAAATAAAAAGGAACCCAATAAGGCACGCAGTTCCGGATCGGTTTTCTTACTGCCACAGTGCTGTAATTCTTCTAAAATGGTATGCGTTAGCGTAAGTGCTTCTAATTGATGCTGTGCGTAAAAACTCTCTTCTACATTATGCCCCCAAACTCTTTCCCCATCAAAGTTTTCGGTACCTGCAATCATTCTTAGTACGGTAGATTTACCTTTACCATTCGCACCAATTAAAGCAATTTTATCACCTCTTTCAATTTCTGCAGATGCTTTTGTGACAATACGAATATTGCCAAATGCCTTGCTTACATCTTTCAATGTAACTAACACTTTACCAGGTACTTTTTCTAATTGAAAATTGATACGTAAATCGGGTCGCTCTAACTGTACATCCTCTATCTTCTCCAATTTATCTAATCGCTTTTGCACACTCTGTGCCTGCGCAGCCTTACTGGCTTTAGCTTTGAAGCGTTCAATGAAACGCTCTTGCTGACGAATATAATCTTGTTGATTTTCGTATGCCTTTTGTTGTAAGTCAATCCGAACTAGTTTTTCCGTTTCATAAAACTCGTAATTGCCACTATAAATATGTAGCTGTTGTTGGTATAATTCTACAATTTTATTCACCATGCGGTTTAAGAAAAACTTATCGTGACTCACAATAACTACACTGCCTTTATAATGCACCAAATATTTCTCTAACCATTCAATAGATGGTAAATCTAAGTGGTTGGTAGGCTCATCCATCAACAACACATCGGGTTGCTGTAAAATCATTTTAGCTAATAAAACACGCATTCTCCAACCCCCACTAAACTCTTCATAGGGCCTAGCCAAATCTTCATTACTAAATCCTAATCCATGTAATACTTCTTCGGCTTTATGGTGAATATTATAACCATCGAGCACATCTAATTCATGCAAGGCATCTGTATAGGCAATCAACAAGGCCTCATCTTCCGAATTCTGTTCCAAATCTTTCCCCAATTGCTCAATCATTTTCTCTAACTCCCGTACGCGTTCAAACGCACTCAATGCTACCTCTGTAATTGTTTCTTTTGTATCAAAACTCAATAAATCTTGGTGCAAATAACCAATGGTAGTTTCCCTTCCTTTTTCAACAGATCCTTTTGATGGTTGATATTCACCTACTAAAACTTTTAATAGGGTAGATTTTCCGGTACCATTATAACCTACTAATCCAATCCGTTCGCCAGGTTGTATATGCCATGTAGCGTCTTCCACAATTATCCTAGCCCCAAATTCAAATGTTAAATTCTGAAAACCAATTAGCATAACTCCTTTATTGAGGCGGCAAAGTTAATAAGGTTACAGTCTATAATTGCTATATTTTTGTACCAAATAAAGATCATGAAAAAACTATT
Source organism: Bacteroidota bacterium (assembly GCA_039796395.1). GTDB lineage: Bacteria > Bacteroidota > Bacteroidia > Chitinophagales > Chitinophagaceae > Sediminibacterium. Next base: position 6,271 of record JBDKJW010000078.1, on the reverse strand, counting down.
GGTTATTTGTGCATATGTAATACTAGTTTCTTGTGGAAATAAAGAAGAAAAAGTGGAGGCCGCTGCTTCTGTAGTTACTACAGCATTAGGCAAAAGTGCCAATAGCGATGCTTTTAATCAATCCTTCAAACAAGTATTGGATCAATATTATAGCTTGAAAGATAATTTTATTGCGGAGAAAGATCCTTCCATTGATTCTGCAGCTAAAGCATTATTAATCCTTACCGACAGCTTATCATTAGATGGTGTAGGAGGGGATAGCGCAGTTAAAGCAACTGCTGAAACCTATAAGGTAGGAATAGCGGCAGAATTGAAAGGTTTATTGGGAGAAACAGATAGAGAAGAGAAACGTAAAGCCTTCCAGATGGCGAGTGAGCAATTGTATAGTTTTGTTCGTACGGTTCAATATGATAGAGAAGTGGTGTATCAACAGTTTTGTCCAATGGCCTTTAACGACCAAGGGGCTACATGGTTAAGTAGTGTATCAGACATTAAAAATCCTTACTTACCCAAAACAATGTTGCATTGTGGAGAAGTAAAAGATTCAATTGATTTGCGGGGTAAGAAATAATAAGACACATGTATGAGGCGATTTTTGGGATTGTTATTTGTGGGTTTACTTGTTTTCTGTAGTAGTGTTTTTGCACAGGAAAAATATACACTCAACGGTTATATAAAAGATACATTAAGTAGTGAAACACTTATTGGCGCAACGATAAATATTCGACAGTTAAGCAAATCTATCCTTAGTAACAGTTATGGATTTTTTTCTGTTACCTTACCCAGAGGAAAGTACTTTATGTCTATTGGTTTTATTGGTTATCAATCAAAAGAAATTGAAATTGATCTAACAGAAAACGCGGAAAGAAATTTTTCTCTTTTGCCGAATACAGCTGTAATTAATAATGTAACCGTTACTACACGCCGGCGCGATAATAATGTGAAGACTGCACAAATGGGTAAGTTCGATTTGAATGTAAATACGGCAAAGGCCTTACCCGCATTTTTTGGGGAAGTAGATATTTTAAAAACCTTGCAATTATTACCAGGCGTAAGAAATGCTGGTGAAGGAAACGCAGGTTTTTATGTACGTGGTGGAGGCCCCGATCAGAATTTGATTTTGTTGGATGATGCTGTAGTATATAATACCGGACATTTATTCGGGTTCTTTTCTGTTTTTAATGCAGATGCGATTAAGAATGTAAGTCTGATAAAAGGAGGGATGCCCGCACAATATGGCGGCCGATTATCTTCTGTTGTAGATATAGCTATGAAAGAAGGAAATCAAAACAAAACACAGATAGATGCCGGTATAGGATTGATTGCATCTCGCTTTTCGATACAAGGCCCAATTAAGAAAAATAAGGCATCTTATATAGTGTCGGCACGCAGAACGTATATTGATGCCTTAGCAAAACCATTCATTAAACCTGAAAGTGATTTTTATGGATCTGGCTACTATTTTTATGATCTCAATGCAAAAATGAATTATCAGTTTTCTGAAAAAGACCGTATTTATTTTAGCGGTTATTTCGGAAGAGATAAGTTTAATTTCAATAATGCCGCCCGCTCATTCAAAACAGTTATAGATTGGGGGAATGCGACCGCTACATTTAGATGGAACCATGTATTCAGTAAAAAATTATTCTCCAACACTACGCTAGTATATAATGATTACCGCTTTAATTTAGATGGGGAACAAAATAGTTTTAAAATAGGTTTATCCTCAGGCATAAAAGACCTGAATGCAAAAACCGATTTCGATTATTTCATTAGTCCCGCACATAAATTAAAATTTGGGGTACAGTATACCTATCACACATTCTTACCCAATGTTATTAGTGGAACCCAAGATAGCGTAGTATTTACACCAGCTAATGCCGCTAAGAAAAGAGCAAAGGAATATGCTATTTACTTACAAGACGATTGGGATATTACCAATAAATTAAAATTGAATTACGGTATACGATTCAGTAGATTCGATCAAGTAGGCACATATACGAATTATACAACTGATGCGAATGGAAATAAAATAGACAGTACTATATATGGTAAAGGTCAAATTGTTCAATCATACAGTGGTTTTGAGCCGAGGGCAACAGTTCGGTATACGGTAAATGAGCAAAGTTCTTTTAAAGCTGCCGTAACCCGTAATCTACAGTATATCCATTTGGTTACAAATGCCGCTTCAACTTTACCAACAGATCTTTGGGTGCCCAGTACATTACGTGTAAAACCACAAATCAGTTGGCAATATGCGGCAGGCTATTTTAAGAATTTCAATAATGGGATGTTCGAAACATCTATCGAAGCCTATTATAAAACCATGGAAAACCAAATTGAATATAAAGAAGGATATACGCCTTCTTTAAAAGACCCTGAAGAAGATTTTGTATTTGGCAAAGGATGGAGCTACGGTGCAGAGTTATTTATTAATAAAGTGAAAGGAAGATTTACTGGATGGATTGGCTATACACTCAGCTTTACCTGGCGACAGTTTCCTGATTTAAATAAAGGGAATAAATATCCGAGTAGGTATGATCGCCGACACGATTTATCGATAGTTGGTAATTATGAGCTTAGTAAAAAATGGCGGTTATCCAGTGTATTCGTTTATGGAACTGGTAATGCAATATCTTTCCCTGAACGATTTTATTTTGTAGGGGGTGTGTTAACACAGGAGTATAGTACTATTAATTCATACAGGATGCGTGCTTATCATCGACTCGACTTTTCTGCTACCTATACACCGCAACCCAAAAAGCAACGCAAGTACAGCACCAATTGGGTATTTAGTTTATACAATGCCTATAGCCGAATGAATCCTTACTTTATTTATTTTAATCAAGAAGGTACCGCCGCGGCCGGAGATTTAAAAGTTACGGCAAAACAAGTTTCCTTATTTCCTGTAATTCCTTCTGTAACCTGGAATTTTAAATTTTAATCAACGCTGATATTCAACAAGTACTTTAGCGTTTTTCATTTCGTTGGATGTAAGAAAAATTTCATAGCGCTTTTTACCAGCTGTAATAACCATTAATGCTGTGTTTGGCGGTATATCACCAAGATTCTCTGCCACAACTACTAACTCGTGTAAATTATCTACCGCAGAATTCTTTATTTTAAAACTAATAGGGGTGAAATTAAGCTTAGCATTTTTAATGATAAGCTCATTATTGTGATATACAGAAATGGTATCATTATCGATAGTACCATTATCATAAAGATCTACTTGCACATATTCCTCATCCGTTATAATTGTTTTAACTAAATTATTTTCTCGTTCTCTTAATACTTTTGGAACAGCCATTTTTTTGCGTTCGGGGATTGTGGGCTCTGTAGCTATCGATTTTTGTGTTTGCGCTGTATTTTCCTCTTTTGTTGGAACCTGCTTTGGCGTTGATTGTAGTGGTGGAATAGTTGAAGATTGAATAGCAGGTTTTGGCTTTTGTACAGCAGGCTTTGTAGGTTGTAATGCTGGTGTAACCTTAGTTTGCGGTTGGGTAATTGCCGGATTTGTTTGTTTTTTTACTAGCGGTGGCGTAATTGTTGACTTTGTTGTTTTTTTAACCGTATCTGTTTTTTTCGTTAAGAAATCCTCTTTGGCAAAATCTGAAGTTGGTACTTTCTCTAAATAAACTGTTCCACTTCCACAATCGCCCTTATCTTTTATATTTATTGAAATAAAACTGCCTTGTAATACTTCGAGCTTGCCAACTTTGCTGTAATCTAAATAACAAGTCATTAAACAAGGTTCGCTCTTATCGCCAATTTTTAAATCGAGTAGCGCTGTTTCCTTTAATAAAAGTGTTTTTGATTTTACATTATAAATACCCTGTGCAGACGCCTTCCCATAAAAAACAGTTGTTTTATAAGAAAAAGTTACCCCTTTAATACTGGTATTGGCACTTTGTAAAATTTGTACTTCATATTTGTACATTTCACTTGGGGTACCCTCTCTATACATAGCGTTGGAGGAACTAAAATAGCCACGCCAAATACCAGTTATATTTTGTGCGGGCAAGGTTAAAATCCCAATAAATAGTAGAAAAAGGGTAGAAATCACCTTCATATTGCAAATCTAATGGCATAGGGGCTATTATAAATCATTAAAAAACGTTAAGGTTAGGCCATCTATTTGTTACCTTTGCAGCCTAAATTTTCTAAAGGAAGTGAATATGATTCAGGTTAGTTTTCCGGATGGTGCTGTTCGCGAGTATGAAAATGGCGTTTCTGCATTAGATATTGCAAAATCTATCAGTGAAGGGCTTGCTCGTAAAGTATTGGTTGCTAGTGTTAATGGTGTGGTTGTTGATGCTACCCGCGCTATCACGGAAAATGCGGCAGTTAAATTTTTAACCTGGGATGATGCGGAAGGAAAAAATACTTTTTGGCATTCTACTGCCCATTTAATGGCAGAAGCTGTTGAAGCTACATTCCCTGGCGTAAAGTTTTGGGTTGGTCCAGCTTTAGATAAGGGCTTTTATTATGACATGGATTTGGGGGATAGAAAGATTACAGAAGAAGATTTGCTAGCCATCGAAAAGAAAATGGCAGAACTGGCCAAGCAACAAAATCCTTTTATTAGATCGGAAAAGGGTAAGGGAGAAGCTATAAGGTATTTTGAGGATAAGGGCGATGAATATAAGCTTGATCTTTTGCAGAATTTGAAAGACGGAGAAATTAGTTTTTATCAACAAGGTGGCTTTACTGATTTATGTAGAGGGCCACATATTCCGCACACCGGTTTTATCAAAGCCATGAAGCTTACAAATATTGCTGGTGCTTATTGGAAGGGGGACGAAAAAAACAAAATGCTTACCCGTTTGTACGGCATTAGTTTCCCTAACCAAAAAGAGTTAGATGAATATGTGTTGATGTTGGAAGAAGCGAAAAAAAGAGACCATCGTAAGTTGGGCAAGGAATTAAGTATTTATACAACAAGCGATGATGTTGGTCAAGGTTTAATCATGTGGATGCCTAATGGCACCGTTATCATTGAAGAACTTGAGCGTTTGGCGAAAGAAACAGAAGAAGATGCCGGTTATAAGCGTGTAGTTACACCGCATATTGCGAAGGAAAGTATGTACTTAACCAGCGGACATTTACCTTATTATGCCGATAGTATGTTCCCGCCCATGGAAATGGATGGGGAGCGTTATTATTTGAAAGCGATGAATTGTCCGCATCACCATAAAATTTTTGATGCAGAGCCAAAGAGCTATCGCGATATGCCTTACCGTATTGCAGAATATGGTACTTGTTATCGGTATGAGCAAAGTGGTGAATTATTTGGTTTAATGCGGGTGCGTTGTTTGCATATGAACGATGCACATATTTATTGCACTAAAGAACAGTTTAAGGCAGAGTTCAAGGCGGTGAACGATATGTATTTAAAATATTTTGAAATCTTCGGTATTGAGAAATATGTGATGCGATTGAGTTTGCACGACCCTGCTAAATTGGGTGAGAAATATGTGAATGAACCCGAATTATGGTTAGAAACAGAAGAATTGGTAAGAAATGTATTAATAGAAACGGGCGTGCCATTTGTAGAGGTGAAGGGAGAAGGGGCTTTTTACGGGCCAAAAATTGATGTGCAAATTTGGAGTGCAATTGGCCGAGAATTTACGTTGGCTACTAATCAGGTTGATTTTGCGCAACCACGTAGATTCAAATTATCATTTACCAATGCAAATAATGAACCAGAAATACCTTTGATTATACATAGGGCGCCATTAGGTACACATGAACGTTTTATTGGATTCTTATTGGAGCATTATGCAGGTAAATTCCCCACTTGGATTGCCCCCATTCAGGTAAAAGTATTGCCGATTAGTGATAAGTTCATGGACTATGCTATGGAAGTAAAGAAAGCGTTAAGGGTGAAGGGTGTAAGGGTGGAGATCGACGACCGTCAAGAGAAAATCGGTAAGAAAATTAGAGATACCGAGCTATTGAAAGTACCTTATATGCTTGTAATTGGTGAAAAAGAGATGACAGAAAAGCAAGTGTCGGTAAGGCGCCAAGGCAAGGGGGATATGGGTTCTGTGGCTTTAACGGATTTTATTGCCGATATTCACGCAGAAATTAGTAATCGAAAATCATAAATACGATATCTTTAAATTCAATTTTTAACCAAACAATAGTTAATGGCATTACCACCCAGAGGCGGAGGAAGATTTAATCCAAGGTTTAACAGGCAGCCCGAGCCTGAACATCGTATCAACGACAGAATTCGGGTACCCCAAATTCGTTTAGTAGGGGATAA
>JBDKJW010000077.1:0-11307 GCA_039796395.1 Bacteroidota bacterium | reverse complement strand
CTTTGTTCTGATTGTAGATTCCAAATTTAATAACCCGTAACCCGTATCACGAAACCTATAAACTCAATTCATGCAATACCAATACGATCCCGAAAAGTATAAAACACCTACAGGTACTACGCTTAACTGTAAAGGTTGGGTGCAAGAAGCTGCACTACGTATGTTATTGAACAATTTAGATCCGGATGTGGCGGAGCGTCCGGAAGATTTAATTGTATACGGTGGCAGAGGAAAAGCTGCCCGCAATATTGAGTCGCTCGATAAAATTATTGCTTGCCTCAAAAAATTAGAAAACGATGAATCGCTTTTAATACAAAGTGGTAAACCGGTTGCAATGCTTAAAACACATGCCGATGCACCACGTGTATTATTATCTAATTCGCAACTTGTTCCAAACTGGGCCAACTGGAAACATTTCACAGAATTAGAGCAGAAGGGATTGATGATGTACGGACAAATGACTGCCGGAAGTTGGATCTATATTGGCTCGCAAGGTATTGTGCAGGGTACATTTGAAACCTATGCAGCCGTTGCCGATAAGCATTTTGGGGGTACACTAAAAGGCACCTTAAATGTTACTGCAGGCTTAGGAGGTATGGGTGGTGCGCAACCGTTGGCAATTACCATGAATGAAGGTGTGGCACTCATTGCTGAAGTAGAAGAATGGAGAATGGATAAACGTGTTGATACGCGTTATTTAGATGAACAGTTTACAGATATAGATGCTGCTATTGATAAAGCACTCAAATATAAAGTAGAAGGGAAAGCAAAAAGTATTGGTGTATTGTGTAATGCAGTTGCTTTATTACAAAGATTGATAGAAAGAAATATTGTTCCGGATACATTAACCGATCAAACAAGCGCACACGATCCGTTGATAGGATATGTGCCTCATCAACTCACCAACGAAGCCGCCAATTTATTACGTGGTAAAAACCCTGATGAATATATTCGACTCAGTTATCAGAGTATGTATTTACATGTGCAACTCATGTTGCAATTGATGGATATGGGTGCGATTACATTTGATTATGGAAATAATATTCGTCCAGATGCACGTATTGCCGTGGATGAAACTATGCGGGGAAGATCATTTGATTTCCCTGGTTTTGTACCTGCCTATATTCGTCCGCTTTTCTGCGAAGGCAAAGGTCCATTTCGGTGGGCTGCCTTAAGTGGTGATCCGGAAGATATTGCAGTTACAGATGCAGTGATACAAGAGCTGTTCCCAGAAAATAAAAGCATGCTACGCTGGATGAAAATGGCGAAAGAAAAAATTGCTTTTCAAGGATTACCGGCGCGTATATGTTGGTTGGGACAAGGCGAGCGTGAGCGAGCCGGATTAGCCTTTAATCAATTAGTAAAAGAAGGAAAAGTAAAAGCACCGATTGTAATTGGTAGAGATCATTTGGATACAGGATCTGTAGCATCGCCTAATAGAGAAACTGAAGCCATGCTCGATGGTAGTGATGCTGTGGCCGATTGGCCTATTTTAAATGCTTTAGTAAATACTGCCGGCGGTGCTAGTTGGGTAAGCTTACATCATGGTGGTGGTGTAGGTATGGGATACAGTATTCATGCAGGTATGGTAATTGTTGCCGATGGTACTGATGAAGCTAAAGCCCGTTTAAAACGTGTACTCCGAAATGATCCCGGTATGGGCGTAATCCGTCATGCAGATGCGGGTTATGATATTGCCAAAGAAACGGGGGAGAAGTTTGGGTTGGGGATTTAGACTGTAGACCGGAGACCGGAGACGGTAGACCGTAATTAGAACATAATCTCTAGCAACCAACGAAGGCGACTAAAAATTTATCTATTAGTAGCTTACTTTTTTATAACTTAATCGAAGAAATATAAATTATAAAATTAATTCTGCCATTGAGGTATATGCGATTCAGAATAATTTGGGATGACATGCAACTTAGGTACTTTAGAAAAATAATTTTGTTTACCATGCTATTTATAATTGCCGTTTGTGCTTTTTCAAATGCACAAACAGCAACTAAAGGCATTTATATTGTAAATGCTCATTCTAAAGTTCCCCTTCAAGATGTTTCTTTACAGTGTATTGATGCTAATTTTAATACCCTTTCTGATGATAATGGATTTATTGATTTACAAAAAATGCCACTTATTGCAAATAGGGCCGTTTTGTCTTCAATAGGGTATAAATCAGATACCATAAGCATTAGCGAAATTGTATTTCTCAATAATCGAGCTATTATTAGTTTAATACCCAAAATTTCTAGTTTGCAAGAAATAAAAGTTGTTGCAGCAGCAAACAAAGGGATGTTTAAAACCATAAGCGATTTGGATATTCATTTGCGACCTATTAATAATTCCCAAGAAGTATTGCGGATGGTGCCAGGCTTATTTATTGGTCAACATGCAGGCGGTGGTAAAGCAGAGCAAATTTTCTTAAGAGGTTTCGACCTCGATCATGGTACTGATATCAATATTACTGTAGACGGTATGCCTGTAAATATGGTTAGTCATGCTCATGGACAAGGTTATGCCGATTTGCATTTTGTGATTCCTGAACTGATCGACAAAGTAAATTTTAATAAAGGGCCTTATTATGCTAACAAAGGAAATTTTACAACTGCCGGATTTGTAGCGTTTAAAACAAAGGATTATTTGGATAATAATTTTGTAAAGGTTGAAGCCGGTCAGTTCAATAGTTTACGTGCCATTGCCGGCATTAATTTATTGAAACCAAAATCTGATAGGAGAAATCAAGCTTTTTATGTTGCAGGTGAAGGAGCTTTTACGAATGGTTATTTTGAGAGTCCCCAACACTTTAATCGTTTTAACGGAGTAATCAAGTATCATGGAAATCTCAACAGCAATACTACTTTAACTGCATCGATTACTGGTTTTACAAGTAAGTGGAATGCATCTGGTCAAATACCCAATAGGGCTGTAGAAAGCGGATTAGTAGGCTTTTATGGGGCTATTGATGATACAGAAGGCGGAGAAACCTCAAGACATAACGCTTATGTTGAATGGCAAACTAAATTAAATAATAGTGCAATATTGCGTAATCAAATTTATTATAGTAAGTACAAATTTGAACTGTACTCAAATTTTACGTTTTATAAAGAAGATCCAATTAACGGTGATCAAATAAGACAAAAAGAGAACAGAAATATTTTTGGTTACGAAGGAAGCTATCAAAAAGAATTTTATCTTGGTAAGATACAAACAGAAACAAAAACAGGGGTTCAGGTAAGATATGACATGATAAATGATATAGAATTAACAAGAACCAAAAATAGAACTATTAATACTGCCGACATCATGTTGGGTGATATACGGGAATTGAATATTGGGGCGTATTATACACAACGATTTTCTGTTTCAAAAAAACTTGATATCACTGGTGCCATAAGAGCTGATTATTTTAAGAATCATTATACTGATAAATTAGCTGCTGAAATGCTGTCTTCTACTGCTGCAGTATTTAGTCCTAAATTTAATGTGGATTATCGTGTAAATGATAAAGTTCAATTGTATTTGTACAATGGCAGAGGCTTTCATAGCAACGATACAAGGGTGGCAGTTCAAAATAATGGAAAGAAAGTATTACCGCCTGCTTACGGAACGGATATAGGGGGTGTATTTAAAGTTGGGAAAAAATTAGTACTTCAATCCGCATTTTGGTATTTGTGGCTCGATCAAGAATTTATATATGTAGGCGATGAGGGGGTGGTAGAAGCCGGCGGACAAACAAGAAGAATTGGGTTTGACTTTTCTGCTCGATATGAAGTTGTGAAGTATCTTTTCGCGGATATGGATCTAAACCTTGCTAATCCAAAAGCATTAGGCGTTTCCAAACAAGAAAGCTATTTACCCTTAGCGCCCCGGTTCACCAGTATTGGTGGATTAACATACCGAAAAGAAGAAGGATGGAATGGTAGTTTACGATATCGTTTCATGGATAATAGACCTGCGAATGAAAACAATACTGTGGTGGCAAAAGGCTATTTTATTGTTGATGCCGCAATCAGCTATGCAAAAAAGAAATGGGAGGCTGGCTTGTATGTTCAAAATCTGCTCAATGCTAAATGGAAAGAAACACAGTTCGATACAGAGAGTCAATTAAAAACAGAAACATCACCTGTTTCAGAAATACATTTTACCCCGGGCACACCTTTTTTTACGAGACTAAGTTTTACTGTATTTTTTTAGTACTACTTCATCTCCCAAACCAAAGCACTCGCACCTAATATTGCAGCGTCGGATTCCTTTAAATGGCTTACTAAAATTTTGATCTTGTTTTCAAATACTTTGATCAAATTAGCTTCCATATGTTCGCGGGTAGGCTTTAAAATATAATCGCCTGCCTTTGTTAAACCACCAAAGAGTATAATAGCTTCTGGGCTTGAGAACATTACAAAATTAGCTAGTGCCATACCCAATATTTTACCTGTAAAATCAAAAATATCTAATGCCAATTCATCACCATCTTGCGCTGCATCATATACTGCTTTTGAATCTAGTTGATCTTTGGGAACTTTACGTAATAAACTAGGCGTTTTGCTTTTCTCCAATAACTCAATAGCAGTAAGCTTTACACCAGTAGCAGATGCATAGCTCTCTAAAGAACCCATTTTACCTGTACCTGCATGCATTCTTCCATCGGGTATAATAATTGTATGCCCTAATTCACCCGCAAAACCATCATGTCCATATACTAGTTTCCCATTGGCTACAATTCCACTTCCCACGCCGGTGCCTAGTGTTATCATGATAAAATCTTGCATACCTTGAGCCGCACCATACATCATTTCTCCAATGGCTGCTGCATTTGCATCATTAGTAACTACAACAGGTAACTTAAATTTGTCTTCTACTAATTTTCCTAATGGAATAATACCTAGCCAAGGTAAATTAGCAGCATATTCAATAGTGTTTTTATAATAATTTCCATTTGGGGCGCCAATGCCAATGCCTTTGATTCTACCTATACCACCGGCTTGCTCTATAAATGGTGCGAGGTTTACATAGAGTTCATCAATAAATGTATCTACATGCAAATGTTTCTTCGTGCTCATTTCACCTGAAAAAAGCAAGTTACCCACACGATCTACGATGCCATATTTAGTACCTGTTCCACCAATATCAATCCCAATGGCCAATGATTCTAACGCTTGGGGAACTCTTTGGATTTCTTTTGCCATATCAAATTAATTTATACAGAGCTTAATTAGTGTGCGCTACCTACCTGCGCATCAAAATCTAATCCTTGTTTAGTTAATACAGATTTCATTTTTATAGCTAAAAAAGCAAGGAATGCAAAACATGCTGCAGCTAGTAAGTAAGATTGATGCATACCAATACTTGGATTATCCCCTATAGCACCTTGTAATGGAGGAATAATGGCGCCACCTAAAATCATCATAATTAAAAATGCAGAACCCTGACTAGTATACTTGCCTAAACCTGCGATACCCAATGAGAAAATACATGGCCACATTACAGAACAAAATAAGCCACCTGCCATAAATGAATAAACCGATACAATACCCGTACTAAATACACCAATTAACATGGCAATAGCGGCTAAAGATGCAACTACAATAAGTGTTTTAACCGGTTTTTCTTGCCCGTAGAAAAATGCAGCTACGGCCACCAATACATATACGGCATAACCATATAAATCACTTACATCACTGCCATACAAATTATTTACACCCAATACTACGGCAAATGCAATAAAGGGAACTACAAGCGTTGCGATTGTTTTTGATGCACCTTTTAAATTGAATACGCTCACCGCACCTGTCCACCTACCAATCATTAAACTACCCCAATACAGCGATACATATTTCGAGATGACACTTTCATCTAATCCGGCTTCTGTTAAGTATCCTGGCGTTTTTAATAAAGCCCCGAAATTATTATCGATCGTTACTTCAACGCCTACATATACAAATATGCCAATCATCCCAAAAATTAATTGTTGGTATTTCATAGCACCCCAGCCTTCACTGTTTTTATTGGCCATACTATTAGAGTAGAATAGAACGCCTACAACGGAAATAAGCGAAAACAATAACAAACTAAGTTTTGATACTTCTGTAAAATGACCAACTACAATAACTAATCCGAGTAATAAAGTCATGGTAAATAAAGACCCGGCCGCTTTATTTGCTTTTTCAAAAGCTTCATTATTTTTTCCTTCGGGTAATTTTGAGAATGCAAAAAACAAGGCAACTGCTGCAAATACACCAGCAACAATTAAATAGAGTGTATTAATATTTGTAACCGTTACGGAGGATGTAGCATCTGCACCGAGGCCGCCAAATAAGAATAAACTTACAATGATTGGTCCAAGTGTTGTACCTAATGAATTGATACCACCCGCAAGGTTCAGTCGATGTGAACCAGTAGATGGGTCTCCTAAACTAATGGCAAAGGGTTGAGCTGAAGTTTGTTGCAAAGAAAATCCGAGTGCAACTACAAAAAAGGATAACAATATAGCAGGGAACGAGTTGGCATTTGCAGAAGGTATAATGAGTAGTGCCCCAGCCACAGATATCCATAGCCCGTAAATAATCCCTTTTTTATAACCAATTTTATTCAAAATATCATAACCGAGTACATTGGAGGCAATAAATAAAAGCAATGATCCGATAAAATAAGCCCCATAAAATGCAGAGCCAATTAACTGTGATTCAAATTGGTTTAATTGAAAATGTGTTTTACAAAAAGGGATGAAAATACTATTTGAGGCAGCAATAAAACCCCAGAAAAAAAATACAATTACTAAGGTGGCCAGCGCGCCGGAATTTGTTGGCTGTTTAGTTTTAGTCATGGCAAGAAAATATTTCTGTAATGATAACTAAAATAATAAGAATTTACTGCAGGAAATTTTTTTAAGTAGGTGATATTGAATTGTTTAAATAGTTAACTTACCCTTTAAAGAACGAGCCATATGGAAATGATACATGTAAGTGCCGAATGTTATCCGGTAGCAAAAGCCGGTGGATTGGGCGATGTGGTGGGGGCCTTGCCAAAATACCAGGTAAAAGCGGGGGATGTGGCTAAGGTTATTATGCCCATGTATCGTACTCAATTTCTGTATGATAATCAATGGTCGGTGGATTTTAAAGGCCATACGAACTTGGGGAACTGGCATTTCGACTATACCGTTATCAAGGAGAAAAACAATAAACTAGGGTTTGATCTCTACTTAATTGATATTAATGGATTATTAGATCGACAAAAAATTTATGGCTATGAAGATGATATCGAGCGCTTTACAGCTTTTCAAATAGCTGTGGTAAATTGGTTAAGCCATTGGGAGCATCGGCCTGATGTGGTTCATTGCCATGATCACCATACCGGCCTTATCCCCTTTATGATGCAGTACTGTTATGCCTATCAACATTTGGCTGGAATAAAAACTATAGTAACCATTCATAATGGCCAATACCAGGGCTGGATGGGTTGGGATAAAAGCACCTATTTGCCAGGTTGGGATTTGTGGAAACGAGGTATGCTCGATTGGGCGGGAATGATTAACCCATTAGCTAGTGGGGTTAAATGTGCCTATAAGGTAACCACTGTTAGTTGGAGTTATATGGATGAACTAAGAGAAAATGCCAATGGGTTAGAAAAATTATTTGAATTTGAAAAAGGCAAGTGTTCGGGTATTTTAAATGGAATTGATCATGAAGTATGGGACCCGGCAACAGATATTTATTTAAAAGATCATTTTACAGTTGATACGGTTACAAAGGGGAAAGAAAAAAATAAAGTATCATTATGTAACGAGTTTGGATTAGATCCCACTTTACCCTTATTTGTGTTTATCGGACGATTAGTGGGGGAGAAAGCGGCGGATATATTACCAGATGCAATAAGATCAGCGATGCACAGTAGCGGCGGACGAGCATCTTTCTTGGTATTAGGTAGTGGAGATCCTGCTGTTGAAAATGAATTCAGGTATATGGCTCAGGCAAATAAAACTTTGTTTAATGCTGTAATTGGGTATGATGAAAAATTAAGTCACCGTATGTATGCCGGGGCCGATTTTTTATTAATGCCGAGTAGGGTAGAGCCATGTGGCCTAAACCAAATGTATGCTATGCGCTATGGAACCGTGCCTGTGGTTCGGAATACGGGTGGGTTACGGGATACAGTTGTTGATATGGGTGATTTTGAAGGGTTTGGCATTCGATTTAATAATGCTAGCATCGGTGATATTGATTATTCGATTAATAGAGGGGTAGAAGTTTTTAAGGATAAAACAAAAATGGAATGGATGCGTAAGCATATGATGCAGATAGATCATAGCTGGGAAAAAACAGTGGATGAATACAAACGCATTTATTTGAGCTAAAACAGTATATTGTAGGGAATATCAATGTCTAACGGATAAATCTTAACGCATAACTACATACAATGGCTACACTTTCAAAGTCGGTAATAGCAGTGATTCTCGGAGGAGGAGCAGGTACCCGTTTATTTCCATTAACAACCAGTAGATCTAAACCTGCGGTACCCATTGCAGGCAAATATAGATTGGTTGATATTCCGATCAGTAACTGTATCAATAGTAATATCAATCGCATGTTTGTGCTAACGCAGTTTAATTCTGCGTCGCTAAATAAACATATTAAAAACACTTATCACTTCAGTGCTTTTAGTACAGGTTTTGTGGATATTTTGGCGGCAGAACAAACCCCGGATAACCCTGGTTGGTATCAGGGCACAGCCGATGCAGTAAGGCAATCGTTGCGGCATATTTCTAATTTAGAGTATGATTATATTTTGATATTGAGTGGGGATCAATTGTATCAAATGGATTTTGGTGAGATGTTAGAAGCGCATCGCGCAAAGAATGCAGATATATCTATTGCTACTATTCCGGTAGATGACAGAGATGCGCCTGAATTTGGGATTCTAAAAAAAGATGAACAAAATCTCATTAGTTCATTCATAGAGAAACCCAAGAAAGATATATTGGGAGAGTGGGCAAGTGATACGGGTGCAGACATGCAACGTACTGGCCGTCACTATTTAGCTTCTATGGGTATCTATATTTTCAATAAGCAAATACTCAATAAGTTATTGATGGAAGCGCATCCAGCAGCTACCGATTTTGGAAAAGAAATTATTCCCGATTCAATTGAGAATTATAAAGTGGCTAGTTATCAATATGACGGATACTGGACGGATATTGGGAATATCTATTCATTCTACGAGGCAAACCTGGCACTCACCCAAGAAGTTCCGCCATTCAACTTATTTGATAATCAAAAAACGGTTTACAGCAGAGCACGCATGCTTCCACCAGCAAAAATTAGTGGTACAACTTTAGAGAAAACAATTATTGCAGAAGGTTCCATTATTCATGCAAGTAGGATTGAACAAAGTGTGGTGGGAATAAGATCTAGAATTGGCTTAGGTAGTACAATTGTTACTACATATATTATGGGTAACGATTTTTATGAAACGATTGATGAGATGAATACAAATGTGGCGAAGGGCTTACCTAAAATTGGTATTGGGGAACGTTGTTATATTAAAGATGCTATTATTGATAAAAATTGCAGAATCGGTAATGATGTAAGAATCAATGGGGGTAAGCATTTAGAAAAAACCGATCATCCTTTGTATACAGTAAAAGATGGCATAGTGGTAGTAAAGAAAGGAGCTGTTTTACCTGATGGATTTGTGATATAATTTTTCTATTTATAAACTACAATTACGGTCATGTCTTCTACTGCACATAACACTGGTAATAAAAGTAATATGCCTAAACCAAAACTTAGTTTGGCGCAAATTGTTTTTATGAGCTTTGGCTTTTTGGGTATCCAATTTGGATTTGCATTACAGAACGGAAATACAAGTAGGATACTTCGATCATTTGGCGCCGATGTGGAGCAACTACCCATGTTTTGGATTGTAGCTCCGTTGGTTGGTATGATTGTACAACCGTTGATTGGGCACTATAGTGATCGTACGTGGAATAGATTTGGAAGAAGAAAACCTTATTTTCTTACCGGCGCTTTACTTTCTTCTGCTGCCTTAATTTTTTTACCCAACTCAGGTAGCATGTCGAGCATCGTTCCTGCTTTATGGATAGGAGCGGGTATGGTCATGATTATGGATGCGTCATTCAATGTTGCCATGGAGCCATTTCGGGCACTAGTAGCGGATAATTTACCTGACACGCAACGAACAAGCGGTTTTGCTATTCAAACTTTCTTAATTGGTGTGGGTGCAGTAATTGGTTCTGAACTCCCCTCTTTTTTAGCTAAAAATGGATTCTCACAAGAAGCGGGTACATCTGGTGTTGCAGATAATATTCGGTATGCATTTTATATTGGTGCTGCTGTTTTTGTTGGCGCTATTTTAGTTACTGTTTTCCTGAGTAAAGAATATCCACCTGTTGAATATGAACAGTATCATGGCAAAAATGAAGATGTAGAGAAGGCCGGTTTGTCGGAAATATTTAAAGACTTTGGCAAAATGCCACGCACAATGCGACAACTCGGACTTGTGCAATTTTTCTCTTGGTTTGCATTATTTAGCATGTGGGTTTTTACAACCGATGCTGTTGCCACACATGTGTATGGATTATCGGGTGATTATGCAAAAACAGTTGCCTATAATGAAGCTGGTAATAAAGTAAGTTCTGCATTTGGTATATATAATTTAGTGGCTGCAGGGTATGCTTTGTGTTTGCCTTTGATTGCTAAATTTTTGGGTAGAAAAGGAACACATGCGTTTTCATTAATTGCTGGTGGAGTAGGGTTGATATCAATTTACTTTATCAAAGATCCTGCGATGTTGAATTGGAGTATGGTGGGCATTGGTTTAGCTTGGGCCAGTATTTTAGCTATGCCTTATGTAATTTTATCTGGTTCAATTCAAAACACTTATATGGTGGACAGCCGATTTATGCGATTATACTAGCAGGCTTCTTTATGATTTGTGCCGCTATAAGTGTGTTGTTTGTATACGATGCTGGGGCCGTAAGTATAAACGAAAAACAATCAAATGGATAGCATGAAATCGTCATTAAAATATGGATGAAAAAATTTTGAAATATGATGATTGCTTTGTAGGTTTACCTATTGCTATAAAATCATAGCACAACTTTTTAATTTTTTTATTATGCGATTAACATCCAGAGAAATAGAAAAATTGTTATTACATCAAGCTGGTGAGCTTGCTGCGAAGAGATTAAAACGCGGGGTAAAGCTGAACTATCCCGAAGCCGTTGCCCTCATTGCTAGTGAAATTATGGAGCAAGCACGCGATGGTAATAAAACCGTTACAGAGTTA
>JBDKJW010000076.1:0-10078 GCA_039796395.1 Bacteroidota bacterium | reverse complement strand
CCACTAGTTACAATATGTTTGTCGTTTTGAGGATATGTATCATCAGTATGAATTCGTTCTCTTGCTAATCCGCTAGTAGGTTCTGCACCATCCCAGAAATATCGAAAACTTGCTTCCTGAACAATTTTGAAGATGCTATCATCTTGTGCAAACTCGAACTGCACATTGCTTTTCTGCGGCCTGCCATTGGGGGAGCAGGCCGCTGCCAAAAGAAAAGCGAGAAAAACAAAAACCAACGATTTCATACAATGCATTATTTATTTGCCTTACCCAAATTAAATAGCGATTTAATTTGTGCATCTGGTAACGCACGATTATATATTCTAATTTCATCTATTTGTCCGGTCATTGGGGCAAACGTAACATCTGCACTTACAGTTTTGCCTGGTATTCCATTATAGTTAGATCCAATTATTATTTCACTGGGTTCATAAGATTTAAACGAATTATTTCCTACGCCTCGATTAGGAAAGCCGCCCACTTTTATACCGTCTGCCCAAATATCAAATACGCCGGTATTGGTTTCATAAGTGAGTAATATATGTGTCCACTTATCCATTCCTATTATAGGCGACAGTGTGTTATTTAGATTGTCTTGCGTGCCACCACCTACAGTACTAAATGTGGGTTGAATGCGTAAGGTAGTAGTATTTGTTGCTGGAAATGATTGGGTATTCAATGCAAAATTGATATTGCCCGTAAATATACCCGGGCGTGCTAATTGAAATAGCATTGTTCTTTTTGAACCGTTATTCAAAATTTTTACCCAAGTGCTAATGGTAAAGCTTTTAAAAGAATCTGTTTTCAACTTTTGAAATTGTGTAGGATAGTATAGATATCCAGCGGAGAGATTCAGCGCTTTCCCTTTTACACCATCTGTTACATAACTATCGCCTGCTGATGAGCCAGGTGCAGTTCCACTTACTGTTTCGTTTTTAGTGTCTTCGAAACTCCAGTAAGCAATAAGATTTTGTGGATATACTTCATCTGAACTATTATATCCATCTATTTTGCCCACATAATCGGCAGCGCTAACTGCCGGAAGTTTATTTGGATTACCATTTTTTTTACAAGCACTATTGGCTAATAATATAAGTACTACAGCTATTAGTGGTATTCTTTTATGTATGAATAAATTATTCATTGTTTAATTTTTTGGGTAGAAAAATTAATATCCTGGATTTTGTGTAAGCACGCCAGCGCTTAAATCTATTTGTGTTTGCGGAATAGGTAAAAGCACATCTCTTGCATTACTAAATGCTGTTTTTCCAGCGGCATTCAATACTGTTTGTGCAATTCCCCATCTTACGATATCAAAAAATCGATCTTGTTCCATTGCCAACTCTACTCTTCTTTCTTGTCGTATGGCTGCGCGGAGAGTTACCTGATCGGTGGTTGTAACATCCGGTAAAATAGCTGTATTACCCGCTCTTGCACGCAACCTCACCGTATTTAATGCATTTCTTGCCGCTGTAATATTAGCAACGCCTCCTACTTCATTTGCGGCTTCTGCATACATCAATACAACATCTGCGTAACGAATAACTCGTATGTTCATCCAATATCCAAAGCGATTACCGATAGAGGTTCTTAACGCGGGGTTTGTATACACTTTATTGTTATAGCGAGGATTGGGCAACCCTGTCGGAATATTTTCGCCATAGATAGTTTGAAAAGTGGTAGTTCCTGTGCTTGTGTATAGTATTGTTCTATTCTTTCTAGGGTCTCCTGTTTCAAATGCAGCTTCAAGAACTGTACTTGGTGAATTCCAACCCCAACCTAAATCCCAAGCACCCGAGCCTCTGATGCCTTGTATTTGCGCATACTGAACGCCATTGCTTGTTGGTATCGCCGCACTGGCCGTAGCTTGTACTTCAAAAACAGATTCTCTACTATTTTCACCTTCTTCTCTAAAAATTTTGTCGAATGGTGTAGATAAATCGTATTGACCAGCGTTCATAACCGCATTTGCGGCGCCCATTGCTTCTGCCCATTTTTGTTGCGTAAGATATACTTTAGCAAGTAATGCATTTGCCGCTCCTCTTGTTCCTCTTCCTACAAATTTAGCATCCCAACTTGGAGGCAGATTTGCTGCAGCAAATTGTAAATCCCCTTCAATGAATGCATAGATCTGTGCAGCAGTGCTTTGCGGAACATTATTCTGTTGTGCAGGATCTGTAAAGAGTTTATCAATCAATGGCACTCTACCAAAAAAACGAACCAAGTTAAAATAGGCATAGGCGCGTAACAGTCTTGCTTCTCCAATGGTTTGTTGTTTTATTTGATCGCTAGCTGTAATCTGGGTGTTCGTATTTACTTCATTAATTGCATTATTACACCTGTTGATCATAGTATAATAACCCAACCAAAGTGTATTACAAAACCCATTGCTTGGTAAAACAGGGAAATCATCCATAGATATGGCATTTGCCCCTCCATCTGCAGGTGTGCTTCCTTTATCGGCATCATCACTGCGAATGCTTACGGCGGTAATATATGACTGGCTATGCACATTAAAGTTTCTTAATTCATTATAAGCACCGAAAATGAATTGATCATATGGTCCTGAGCCTCCCGGATAAGGATAGTTATCTGCATCATATGCCCCTTGACGATCCGTATTTAAAAATTTTTTACAACCAACAACAAATAATAATACACTCAAACAAATGGCAATTTTCGCAGTTGTTTTTGATATGGTGAGTATATGTTTCATAAAATTTTTTTTAAAGATTAAAAGGTGAGGTTTAATCCAACTGAATAAATAGCTGGCACAGGATATGCGCCGTTATCGGCACCACCACCAAGAATGCTTCCTATCAAGGGTTCTGGGGAATAGCCAGTAACCTTACTCCATGTTTTCACATTTTGTCCGTTTAAATATACCCTTGCCCTTTTAATGCCTACTCTTGCTAAAAGTGTTGGTTTAAATGTGTAACCGATTTGAATATTTCTGAGTCGGAAATAGTCTCCCGGTTCTAAGTAATACGTACTCATCAGAAAATTATTTCCTCTTGTATTATCCAATATTGGTTCAACATTATTAGATCCTGGGGTAGTCCACGCATTTAGTCTGTTTGCTTCATAGTTTAGTACGGCAAAGGTTGAAGTGCGACGTTGTGTATAAATTTTATGCCCGGATGTACCCTGTATTTCAAGCTCTAGATCAAACCCCTTATAGTTTAGTGAAAAACTTCCGCCATAACTATATGGCGGGAATGGGGTACCAATATATCCTCTATCTGCTGGGGTTATTACGCCATCTCCATTCATATCTGCATAAGAAATATCTCCAGGCAATGAATTAGTAAAAGCTGGTGTTTTTTGAATATCGGCAGTAGATTGATAAATGCCCGTTTGCGTATATCCAAAGAAATAGCCAATTGATCTACCAGTAGTGGTAAGATTAGCGCCGCCATTTCCAATAATAGAGAAGTTGAAATTATTACCAATCGAGTTTACTACATTCTGATTGTAACTAAAGTTACCGCCTACTCTATAGCTTAGGTCTTTATTGAAATTACCATTCCATCCAACATTTAATTCAATACCCTTATTGGTAATATTGCCCAGATTAGTAAAATAACTTCTTGTTTCGTTTGGTAATGTAACTGCGGTTAGAATATCTGTTGTGGTTCTGTTATAATAAGTAAACTCAAGGTTTAATTTATTATCAAATGCACGTATATCAAATCCAGCATCTATACCACGTACTGTTTCCCAATGTAAATTTGGGTCTGGTATATATGCCGATTGTATGGAGCTATAGATATTATCACCAAAAATAGCAGTAGAGGCATTTTGTACCCCTGGGCGGTATAGATTATCTGCAAAACCATTTGCGTTACCGGTTACACCCCATGCAGCTCGTAATTTTAAGAAATTGATTTGCTTGATAGGAGCCATAAACTTCTCATCGGTTAATACCCATCCCAAACCAATACTACCGAAAGTGCCCCAGCGATTTTCAGGTGCAAATTTTGAGCTGCCATCTCTACGCACCGTAGCATTCACTAAATATTTACCCTTATAAGTATAGCCTACTCTTGCAAAGCCACCCGCAATAGCACTTTCAGCGCCACCTCCTCCATTTGAAATGGGGTTGTTTACATTGGCAATTCCCAAATACCAAAAATCTGGGCTATCGGGAATATTAACCAATGTATCTCTTCTGGTACCATTTACAAATGAGCTTCTTGAATAAATGGTTGTGAAACCAATAACTGCATTAATACTATGATCTGAGCCAAATCGTTTGTCAAAGCTCAAGGTATGATCTTGCTGAAACCTTACCGACTCCGATTGTTCTTGGGTTACAGAGGTACGCGCAGCACTATCAAAAGTTGTTGTTGTTGGTGCTGATCCCTCTCCTAAATTAATAAACGAGAATGGAAGTTGCGAATAGCTTCTTCCTTGATCAAATGCAAGATCCGCATATACAGTAGAGCGCCATGTAAAGTTTTTAAGAAACTTAATTTCAGCAAAAAGATTTCCAATAACTCTGTATTGTTTATCAATTGTATTTCTATCATTTCTATTTAATGCTGCCATCGGGTTTCCAACTTGCGCACGTTGAAAAGACGGCATGCTATAATATACTTTATCCGACTGTTGTATGGGAACTATAGGTGCTGCCCATAATGCATTTGTGATAGATGCTGCCGCCGGGTTATTAATGGTATGATAACCAGTTATACCTGCACCAACTTTAATTTTATCATTAAACCGAATCTCCTCGTTTAATCTAATCAAATACCTTTTGAAATTGTTATTCCGTAATACGCCATCTTGATCGGTATAACCAATGCTTAGGTAAGTAGTTGATTTTTCACTTGAATTAGAAATACTTAGATTGGTTGAACCAATAAATGCATTTCTTAAAACCAAGTCTTGCCAATTCGTATTGGCGGTATAATTTGTATAGTCAAACGCTGCTGCATTTAGGTTGGTTAATTGTGCATTATAGAGTTTTTTAAACCCATCAGCATCCGTAATCTTAATTTTATCCTGTACAGTTTGAACGCCATAATTGGTTTGCAGTTCAATTCGTGTTTGTCCGCGTGCTGCTTTTTTTGATGTAATAGCAATTACACCGTTTGCGCCTCTTAAGCCATAGATAGCAATGGAGGAGGGGTCTCTAAGAATATCGATGGTTTCAATATCTGCAGGATTTAAGAAGCTGATATTATCATGTAAAATACCATCTACTACATATACAGGGGCTGCGCTGTTTGTACTGTTAATGCCTCTTATCCTTACAACTGGTGTAGCGCCAGCAACGCCTGAATTAGAAATTGTTAAGCCTGCTACCCTTCCCTGTAAAGATGCGATCGGATTAGTAGCCGGTCTGCTTGCTACTTCTTCTCCTTTCACAGAACTAACTGATCCGGTAAGGTCTTTTTTCTTTTGTGTACCATATCCCACTACTACTACCTCTTCAATCGCTTTTTCTATGGGTTGTAAGCTTATATTAAACATAGTTTGATTACCTACTTTCTGCTCAATCGTTCCAAAACCAACATAAGAAAAAACAAGAATGTCTTTCTCTTCTACTGCAAGGCTAAAACTACCTGAAGCATCGGTGACCGTTCCCCTTCCTTTGCCTTTTATAGCTACCGACACATCTGCGAGTGGTTTGCCACTATTATCTGTTACGCGCCCTCGAATATCTGGTGGGGGCATTGGGGCTAGGGTGGGTTGTACAACTTGTAGGCTTGGCAGCAATACCTTCGGTTTTACAATAATTGTTTTTTCCGAAATTGTATATTCAAGTAATTGATCTTTAAAACAAATGGCCAGTACCGTTTCTAGTTTTTCATTGCTAACAGCGATACTGATCGGCTTTGCTTGTTTCAATATTTCGTCGGCATACAAAAACTGATAGCCAGTTTGTTTTCTGATGTCTTCGAAAATTTTTTGAATAGAGGTATTATTTTTTTTGATCGTTACTTTTTGGGCGAAGCTTTCGGCGTGAACCTGTAAGCAGGCTGCGATCATAAAAACTGTAAATAGTTTCATAATCTTAATCGTTTGGGTTGCTCTCCTGTGTAGATTTACGGGAGATTGGCAAACAGCAGTTAAATACATAAATTTGTATTGTTTGGGTTTTATTAAGCAGTAATAAGGCTGAATATTCAAGGCTCAAACTTTCGCCGGATCTTGCCGCAAACAAGGTCCGGTTTTGTTTATAGTCGTTAATTACTTATCCGTCACTACTGAAATAAAAAAAGAAATGCAAATAGCTACACATGTTATTTAGCTTTAGTGATTACAATTGTTTTATCTACTATAGAAAAGTCCACCGCACCTGTTAATTTCAACATTTCAAATACCCTAGAAACATTGCTGTTGCGTACAATTTGTCCAGTAAACCGCATGTCTACATTCCCTTTATATGCAATGTCAACGTCGTACCAGCGAGATATCTGTCTCATAATTGTTCTTAAATCGGTACTCTTAAAAATGAACAAATTATTCTTCCATGCCATTACCTCTTCTGTATCAATATCTTTCAAAATATCAATCCCTCCATTCTTATCTACTCTTGCCTGGCTGCCTGGTTGTAAATAATAAACACCCGCTTTGTTGCGTTGGTCTGTTGTAGATACTTTTACAGAGCCCTCCAATAAACTTGTTTTTACAGCGGCCTCATCGTTGTAAGCATTTACATTGAAGTGTGTACCCAATACCTCAACTTCTGTTTTGCCTGCTTTTACTTTAAATGGCTTATGCGGATTTTTTGTTACCTCAAAATACACTTCACCGGTAATCTGTACCCCTCTTTCATTGCCATTAAATGAGGTGGGAAATCGAATGGATGAAGCTGCATTCAGCCATACTTTTGTGCCGTCTGCAAGTGTAATATGGTATTCCCCTCCCCGAGGTGTTGTAACTGTATTGTAGAATGTTTTAGCTAGCGTTTCTTTGCTATTGGTTGAATATTGTAAGGTTCCAACATCTGTTTTTTCAACTAAACTATTTCCTTGATTTTCTAAGCGTCCTTTTTTTGCATCATCTAAACTAATTTGTCTTCCATCATCCAATACCAAAATAGCTTTCTGGGTACCTGGTGCAATATCTGTTACCGCTATCTTTGCATTAGCGGCTAAGGGCTGGGGAGCCGAAGTATTATTAAAATAGAAGAAAGCCCCTGTACCAATCATCAATAACAGAATAGCAGCTACCGCTTGTACATGCCATCTTCGATAAAATGGTTTTACCAAAGTACCACCAGAGATCCTGCCATTTATGATCGTTTCTTGCAGTTTTTGCTTAATACTGCTCGATAGCTGCTGTTCTGTTGTATAATCAGTTTCCAATACATCTATTTCGGTATCGTTAAATTTTCGATACCAATCGTTGAGCTCTTTTCTCTCATTGGCATTTATATTGCCGGAAAGAAATTTCTCTATCAATGGCAAAACATGATCAGGAATTCGCATACGCATATTATTAGTGTATAAAAAGAGGGGTATCCCCTATGAAAATGAAAAATATTTTGTGCAGATTCAAAAAAATCGAAGTAGGAATACTATGAATGTTGACAGGAAGCTACGTACAGCAACCTTTACGTGCTTCAATGCTTTACCCAATTGATTTTCTACCGTTTTAGGAGAAATATTAAGTAGGGCAGCGATTTGTTTTACAGACATGCCCTCATATCTACTATATTTAAAAATGATCCTACATTTTTCTGGAAGTTTTTCTACTTCAAACTTAATCAGCTCTATAATTCTTTTATGGTGCAACTGATTAGTAATTTGGTCGTCTGCTATCATTGTATTTTCTGAAGCAGTTGTTTTATAGTTCCTTTCTTTTTGTATTTGTTTTATGCGTGCAAACACCATGTATTTAGCAGCTGTTGCTAAATAATTATCAAGAGCGTGTATAGTTGATTTTTCGCGATTAGTCCAAACACTTGCAAAAACATCATGTACAATATCTTCCGCATCCTGCAGATTTTTTAACCGACTATATGCAACAGCAAATACTTTTTGCCAATAGCGTTCATAAATTTCCATGAATGCCGCTTCATTGCCTTCGGCCAACTGCACCAATAAGTATTGGTCTCTATCAACTTCTGTTTTTTCCATTATAGCAGCTATGTTATAAAATTACTGAATCTGAACAATACTGCTATTTTCTTTCGGTCAACGGTAAATGTAATAAATACACTAACCCCTATACTTCGCTACCCTAATACTATTTGTTGTTGTAATGGTATCACTTGTTTTTGAGGGGGTTGGTTTATATAAACCCCCGTTAGGCTGGGGCAATAATGTGGTACCCGGCAAGAATAAAAAACTTTCTGGAAGTGTTTGTGGCTGTTGCAATACAGCGGGTTCGGGCTGTATGCTTCCTTCCGTTATTACGGATTTTGTTTCTATGGGTTGCGGCTTCAAGTAAGCTTGTAAAGCAGTTATTTGGGGGCGATCTGTTTGTGCTAATGGATATATAGAAAGCGGATTGCCATTCCATCTTTTTCCGGAAGCCCAATAGTTAGCATTCATTTTATTGTCTGCTAAATATTTTAAAAATACTTCCGTTAGTTTTAACCAACGTGGGTCGGTATCAGGAATTCCAAATTGACCAACCATTCCTTTTTTTCCATTCTCCTGTAACCATTTTACAAAGGGCATTACTCTTTTCACACCTGCATTTTCATCTACCTGATTTTGTTCATAGCCATACAAATACTTGCCCGTAAAATCAATATCGAAATAGCAATGGGCATTGTATAAAATTTTATCGGCTGGGTCTTTTATATTCTTTAAATTATCACTGTATTGCACCCAACTTTCTGGTGCCCCGTAATTATCGCCCGTAATAATGATATATGTTTTTTTATCGGCCTCACGAATTGCGGTTGTTGCTTGTTGTGCTGTTGTAAACCAATCGAATCCTTGCATCTCATGCGGATCGGCCATTAGTTCGTATCCGTAGATATTGCTATAGCCGGCAAAAGAGCTAACAATCCTACTCCATACCTCCGCAAAATCATTTCTACTTACCGCATAGCTACCAACAATATATTCAATCCCATTCTTCTTATACCTGCCCAAATTATGCATGCTTAAAATAACCTGCATCCCCTTATCTGCGCACCAACCTACTACTTTCTTAATCTCCCCCAATTCTTGATAATCCAAATCGCCCCCTAAATTCTTCTGTATTCTTTCCCAACGAAAGGGAATCGTAACCGTTTTAAACCCTTTATTGGCAAAATAGTCAACCTCCTCTTTTGTTGGGTATGCATAATGCTCATTAAATAACCCCGGCATATATTGCTCATTTAACTCGCCACCACATAGATTAATTCCCAATAAAATGGGGGGCTCTTGTGCCTTGGATAATGTTGCAAATGCAAACAATACAAACAATAACGAATAAATATTTTTTTGCATATAAATTGAGGCTCGTACCGATTATAACGTTAAAACAGGCTATTTATTGGGCATATTTTCGATATCCGAAAATTAAGGTTATAGCCTACCTATTTATGTTAATTTTGTAAAGCAAAACGGAAGATTATGATCAAAACTGGCAACCCGGTAATAAGCATTTATACGGAAATGACTCCCAATCCTGAAACTATGAAGTTTGTAGCCAACAAGCTTTTATACCCAGGTAAAAGCATTGATTTTGCAGATGAGTCGCTTGCGGGCCCCTCGCCGCTCGCTAAAGAATTATTCAGCTTCCCTTTTATAAAAAGTGTATTTATTGCTAGCAATTTTATTACCCTTACTAAAACAGTAGATACGGATGATTGGCAAGATGTAATTCCAACCATTAAAGCGTTTTTAAAAGAATATCTAGAAAACGGTGGTATAGTGGTGAATGAGGAAGAGGTAGCAAAAGTTAAACAAGAAGCCAGCAATACGGTAAGCGCCGATGACGATGATATCGTTAAGCGCGTTAAAGAATTATTAGAGAATTATGTAAAACCAGCCGTTGAAATGGATGGGGGTGCTATACAATTCAAAAGCTATAATGAAGGGGTTGTAAACCTTATGCTCCAGGGTAGCTGTAGTGGTTGTCCATCATCCATGATCACATTAAAAGCAGGGATTGAAGGAAT
>JBDKJW010000075.1:0-10137 GCA_039796395.1 Bacteroidota bacterium | reverse complement strand
CTTGTTCGCGTAGCATGGCTACTACTTTGGCTTCTGTAGCAATGGAGGCGTGATCGGTACCTGGTACCCAGCAAGCATTTTTGCCCTGCATACGAGCGCGACGAATAAGGATATCTTGAATAGTATTGTTTAAGCAATGCCCCATGTGAAGCACCCCAGTTACGTTTGGAGGTGGAATAACAACTGTGTATGGCTCCCGCTCATCGGGGGTAGAGGTAAAATAATTGCGTTCAATCCAGTGTGGGTACCATTTTTGAGCGGCTTCTTTATGGGGAAAATTCTTGCTTAATTCCATGATCTCTATCTGTTCTTCTATGTTTGCGAGTGCAAAATTAAGGAATTTGGGGGTAGGGTGCTAAGGAGTCAATGAGCCAGTCGGGGAGTCGGGAAGTCCGGTTGTCAGGATCTTGGTGTCTTGTTTTTAAAATTACCCTTATTCCCTTAAATAGTAAGGTATGAATGCGCTAATCTTTTATATGTTGGTAGGCTAAATTTACTATCTATAAAATGGTAAAAAACTGTTAGAAGCATTGGTTGCAGAACAAAAAAACCCTCAGCAGTGCCAAGGGTTTGAGTTCAGCTATCAACAGGGGGAATTACCAACTTGAAATTAATTCTGTTTTTTCAGCGATATGGCCAGAAAAACTAGGCTCAACTACCATCGTTTCTATTTGTTCAATGCATGCTGATACATCTACAACCTTGCTTAAAGCTAATTTTTTGGTTTGTTCCTTAGCTTTTTGCGTAATTATTTTAGCCGCACTTTCAGAACTATTGCAAGATGCCGAAAACACCAAAACACCTAATACAATAGGCACTAAAAATGTTTTTTTCCAATTTGCAGTTGAGGTAATCATACCTTAATAACGTTTAACTGTAAAAAATGTTACCGATTTTCACAGTTTGTACCTAAAAAATATAAAATATTACAGCGCACTATAATTTTATGCCCTGCCGCGCCATTCTAAATAAGAAATAAAGGCAACTAATGCAAAAAGTAGCACCACAATGCCTGCATTTCTTAGATTTTCATTGACTTGAAAACTTGTTTTAACTCTTTCCATATACCAGGGGGTGTTTGGCAGTGAAAAAAAGTAGGCTGGATTTTAGCGCAATACCATTATTTTACAAACGAACCACAGCTATTAGTTGAATAAAATAAAGGTTGAACACACACAAGTTAAACAGTTTTTTTCGTTTATGCAATAGCTGAAAAAGTTAAAATTTGCTTTTTGCCATAGTAGATATAGAAACCACAGGTAGTTTTCCACAACAAAATGGTATTACAGAAATTGCTATTGTATTACACAATGGAAATGAAGTAGAAGGGAAATACGAAACCTTGGTTAATCCACATCAACCCATACCGCCCTATATTGTGGGCATGACGGGCATTACCAATGCTATGGCTGCTGCGGCGCCCTCTTTTGAGCAGGTAGCTCCGCATATTTACCAATTATTGCAAAATCGGGTATTTGTGGCCCATAATGTAAACTTCGATTACTCATTTGTAAAACACCATTTGCAAGCCGCGGGCTTCGATTTAACAACACCAAAACTTTGCACGATTCGCCTAAGTAGAAAAGTGTTTCCGGGATATAAAAAATATGGATTAGGACATCTTACCCGTGAATTGGGGATTACCATAAAAAATAGACATAGAGCCGGTGGGGATGCCATGGCTACCGCAGAAATTGTAGACCTGGTGCTAAAGAATAACGGTGAAAGGGTGATCAAAGAAATGTTGCAAAAGGATAATAAAGAATATTTCCTTCCCCCGAACTTAGCTAAATATTATATTGATCAATTACCGCCAACACCGGGTGTATACTACTTCCATAACAAAGCGGGTAAAGTGATATATGTTGGCAAAGCAAAAAATATCAAGAAAAGGGTGCTCTCTCATTTTACAGGTTTTGATATCAGTAAAAAACGCCAAGATTTTTTACGCGAAATTTATGCGGTAACCCATGTGCACTGTAATACAGAATTTATTGCTTCCGTTTTTGAAAGTATAGAAATTAAACGTTTATGGCCTGCCTATAATAAAAGTCAGAAACGCTACGAACAACTCTGGGGTATTTATATGTTTGAAGATAACAGAGGTTACAAACGCCTGGCCATCGATAAAAAACATAAATATGCACATCCCTTAATTTCCTTTTCTATGTTGGTAGATGCGCACCGCGAATTGTGGAAATGGGTACGGCAGTTTGAGCTCAATGCATCACTTTGTTTTTTAGATAAAAATGAACCCATTAATTTGCCTTCAGCCGAAGCGTATAATAAACGAGTGGAAGCTGTTTTAACGTATATCACTGCCGAGAAAGAAAGCTATATTATTCGAGAAAAGCAAACCCATATTGTGGTAGAAAAAGGGAAATTTATAGGAATGGGTGATATTGATAGTTCAGCAGATGATTTCGATACAATAAAAGCAAGTATTACCAACTATCCAGAAAATGAAGTATTAAAAACTATGCTCAAGCGCTTTGCAGAGCGCTACCCCGAGCGATTGATTTTTCCAAATATTTCTACATAAAAAATTCCCTTACATTCGCGCTCCTTAATTGTGAAATATGTTTGGAGCTATTATTGCCGCTAAGTTAGGATTACGGGTATCACAAGTAGATACGGTATTGGATCTATTGAAAGAAGGAAGCACTATTCCTTTTATTGCGCGTTATCGGAAAGATAGTACGGGTAATGTAGATGAAGTACAAATACAGCAAATACAAGACCAAGAAAAAATATTGGTAGCTTTTACAGAAAGAAAAACCTTCATCGAAAAAACTATTACCGAACAAGGTAAAATGACGGAAGCTTTGCAGGATATATTGAATAAGGCTACTACACTTAATGAATTAGAAGACATTTACCTTCCCTATAAACCGAAGCGTAAAACAAAAGCACAGGCGGCACGAGAGCAGGGTTTGGAACCATTGGCAGATGTATTACTTGCACAAGAAAATATTGTGGTAGAAGCAATAGCTACAACCTATATCAATGAAGTGATTAAAACAGCTGATGAAGCTTTGCAAGGAGCAAGAGATATTATCGCCGAAAAAATAAATGAAGACGCAGCGCTTCGCGCGAAGCTTAGAAAGCTTTTTGAAGATAAAGCTACCTTACAAAGTAAAGTACTAGTTGATAAGCAAACAGAAGCTATTAAGTATAAAGACTATTTTGATTTTAGTGAGCCTATACACAAAGTACCCTCTCATCGTATACTAGCTGTGATGCGTGGCTTCTTAGAAGGATTTTTACGTATGAATATTGCACCCTTAGAAGAAGATGCCTTATACACTATCGAAGAAGTATATGTGCAACGATCTTCAAATGAAACGCCACATATTCAAAAAGCAGTTAAAGATGCCTATCGTAGATTATTACAACCTGCATTAGAAACAGAATATAGAACAGCACTAAAACAAAAAGCAGATGAAGATGCGATTGCTGTATTTGCAGAAAATTTGCGTCAGTTATTATTGAGTGCGCCATTGGGAAGTAAGCGAATACTGGCTATCGACCCAGGATATAGAACAGGTTGTAAAGTAGTATGCTTAGATGAAAAAGGAGAGCTGCTCAAAACAGATTTGATCTATGTACATGAAGCCAATAAAATATACGATAGTGAGTACAAAATAAAAGAATTGGTTAACATACATAAGATTGAAGTATTTGCCATTGGCGATGGCACAGCTGGCAGAGAAACAGAACAGTTTATTAAGAAACTAGATCTTGGGTTACCAGTATTCTTGGTAAATGAAGATGGGGCTTCAGTATATTCTGCATCAGAAGCAGCTCGGGAAGAATTTCCTGAACAAGATATTACGGTTCGTGGGTCGGTAAGCATTGGGAGAAGATTAATGGATCCCTTAGCTGAGTTGGTGAAAATTGATCCGAAAAGTATTGGAGTAGGACAGTACCAACACGATGTAAATCAATTCCGCCTAAAAGAAAAACTAGATCAAACAGTTGTGAGTTGCGTGAATGCTGTAGGTGTAAATATCAATACCGCTAGCAAACAATTATTAAGTTATGTGAGTGGTATCAATGAAACGGTGGCACAAAATATTATCGACTATCGAAAAACAAATGGGGCATTTACAAATAGGGAGCAAATATTAAAAGTGCCTCGCTTAGGTACTAAAGCATATGAGCAATGCGCTGGTTTCTTACGAATACCGCAATCGGCAAATCCGCTAGATGCAAGTGCCGTTCATCCAGAAGCCTATACGGTTGTGGAGAAAATGGCTGCCGATCTGAATAGTACGGTAAAAGAAATGATTGGAAATGAAATTTTGCTCCACAAAATAAATACTAAACAATATATCACGGAAGCCACTGGTGCATTGGCTTTGCAAGATATTCTCAAAGAATTAAATAAACCCGGTTTAGATCCACGTAAAGAATTAGAAAGCTTTGAGTTTGCCAATATCTATTCCATTGAAGAAGTAAAAATAGGCATGGAATTACCAGGGGTAGTTACCAACCTCACACGTTTTGGTGCCTTTATAGATATTGGTGTAAAGCAGGATGGATTAGTGCATGTAAGTGAGATAGCACATAAGTATATAAGTGATCCTTCGGAAGCCCTAGCGCTTCAACAAAAAGTACAAGTAAAAGTGCTGGAAGTTGATATTGTTAGAAAAAGAATTGCCCTATCTATTAAGCAAACACAAACTGCACCAACAAATAATGCAAGACCGCAACAAGTAAACCGCAGCAACAATACCCCAAAACCAGCAGCAGATTTAAGCAATTTAAATGTTGCGGATGCATTAAGTATGTTGAAGAAAAAATTTGCTAAATAGCTATTTATGTGTACCCACTACTGGGTACTTGTATTGCTAAGTAATTCTAATAATTTTTCATAAATATTTGTAAATCAATATATTATAAAGTTTATAAAAATCTTTGTGTATAAAGAAATGCAGATTTTCTATAAAAATCTGACGGATTGTTTAAATTAGTATTCAGATAACACCATTATGCTTATCAGAAACATCTTATTATGGATGGTCTGTTTTTGGTGTATTGCTGTGAAAACAGTCGCTCAAACACCCCCTGCGAGCGATGCCGAAAAAGAAAAAGCAATCCATACTCAGGTACAGCGATACTTGCTGAAACACAAACAAGACCTTAATAATGCGTTAGATCGAAATGATTTTGCTGCATCCATTAATCATTTGAACCATATCATATTGTATGAGCCCAATAACGGTCAGGCTTTATACCTACGCGCACGTGGATTCGAAAATATGGGCTTATATGAGCGCGCCATTTTTGATTATGATAATGCCCAAAGGGCTGGATATAAAGAGCCACAGTTGTTCTACTTTTTAGCACGATTAGAAATTAAAGCCGGATTAGGGGAAGAATCTTTTTATTCATTTAATGAATTTTTTCAGGAGCAGCCTAGTCAGGCTACAAAAAAAGAACTTCGTTATGAACGTGGTATTGCTGCTAAGATGGCAAAAGAATATAAAGCCTGTGTAGAAGATATGAGCTTTGTAATTAATGAAGGAAAAGATGAAGCGGATGCTTATTTTAATAGGGCCATTTGTTTTTCGGAATTGGATATTTTAAAAGAAGCTAAAAAAGATTTTCATGAAGCAGTAAGAATTAATCCTGCATTGAAAGATCACTGGTACTATATTACCTACGATCGGATTTATAAGAATAGTTGTAAGCAAACAGCTGCTCAATACTTAACTGCAGCGCAGAAGCAAATGGCTAAGGGCGATTATTTCGATGCATTTATTGAAGCGCAGCTAGGGCTGAAATGCTACCCTGGCGATAGGGCATTAATGATAAAGCAGTTGGAAGCTATGCTTACCCAAATTGATATTTACTATGATGAAACGATTGTTTTTTACCAAGAATTTTTAAAGAAACATGGAGCCGATGAAGTGGTACAAGCTATGATGGATAAGGCTTTGGCTAAGCGTAAACAAATTTCCGTGTCGGATAGGTCGTATGTATCTGATTATGTAAGTGAAACCCCCTTGCCAGAAAGATTTAGAAAACCAACAGAATATATAAAGCTAGCAGAAGCTAAGCTACAACTTAAAACAGACTTGCCTATTGCGCTTGATTACTGCAATAACGCACTTCGAATAGATCCTAAATCGCCTGAAGCATTTCTTACACGCTCAAGGGTTTTGTATGCGATGAATAAGCCTTTAGAAACGGCGATGGCATGGAAAGATGCAACCCAAGCTATTAAGATAAATCCCAAATTATCAGAAGCATGGACGATCCGCGGAATGATAGCCTACCAAGAAAATAATTTAAATGCAGCTTTAGCTGATCTTACAAAAGCTATCGAGTGTAGAAAAGATAATGCAGAGGCTGTAAAAGCACTCGCCAAAGTGCAGGATAAGTTAGGTACGAAAACAGATAACAGTCAGCAAAATCGCTAAGTTTCCTTATTTTCATTGCATAATCGATTGTCATGAGAAAAGTTCCATTACTGCTGTCTGCCATATGTACTATTGCCTTAATTTGGGTTTTAAATAAACAATTACCAGTTGGTGGTAGTAAAACACCGCGACTAGGCTATTTTCTTTCTCCCCAACATGGATTTTGGCAAAATGCCGATCCATCAAACATGGATTACAATGCCGCTATTACATTAGATGGTTTACAAGGTAAAGTAGAAGTATATATCGATGATCGTTTAGTGCCACATATTTATGCCGATCACGATGTAGATGCCTACTATGTTCAAGGATTCTTGCATGCCAAATTTCGACTCTGGCAAATGGAATTTCAAACCCATGTTGCTGCGGGTAGGCTTAGCGAAATTGTAGGTAAAGAAAGAATTAAAACAGATCAGTTTTTTAGAAGATTGGGGATGGTATATGGCGCAGAGAATACTAAGAATTATGTAGAAAAAAATAATCCAGAAATGAAGGCTGCTATTGATGCGTATGCACGCGGCGTAAATGCCTATATCAAAGCCCTTAAACCGGAGGAAATTCCATTTGAGTATAAGTTATTAGATTATAAGCCCGAGGAGTGGACTTCCCTCAAAACTTATCTATTCCAAATGTTCATGAGTTATGATCTTACTGCGAGAGGAGCCACCATCGATTTACAAATGACCAATGCACGTAATTATTTTGGCTATGCCGATTTTGATAAATTATTTACGAATGTACAGGATTCATTAGATCCTATTATACCCAAAGGTACCGTGTATACAAAGCCAGCCATCACACCCAACATACCTATAGATGTAGATACCGCTTACTTATATAATTTTAATGCCGGAAGTACAGCCACTGCACCAATCGTTCCACCTAAAGGAAATGGTAGTAATAACTGGGTTGTTGGTGGTTCAAAAACAAAATCAGGTAAACCTATTTTGTGCAACGATCCACACTTAGGATTGAATTTACCCTCGCTATGGTTTGAAGTACAAATTAGTACACCTACCCACAATACATATGGCGCAAGCTTTCCAGGATCTCCAGCCGTTATCATTGGCTTTAATGATAGTATTGCATGGGGCGTAACAAATGCAGGTAGAGATGTAATTGATTACTATGATATGAAGTTTCGGGATTCTTCCTTAAAAGAATATTGGTATAATGGAACATGGGTAAATGCTGAAACAAGGAAAGAAATTATTAAAGTAAAAGACAGTGCCGACCAGGTTGAGCATATTGCCATGACGGTTTATGGTCCGGTAATGTATGATCATCTTTATAAAAATAATAGTACCGCCGGAAAAAATTTAGCGCTTCGTTGGACGGCCCATGACGCAGGTAGTGGCTTACTTACTTTTTATGAATTGAATAGGGCTAAAAATTATGATGATTATTTAGCTGCTATTTCGCATTGGACATGTGCCGGACAAAATTTTGCCTTTGCTAGTAATTCGGGTGATATTGCCATTAAGCAACAAGGAACTTTTGTAGCGCGTTGGAAACGACAAGGAGATTTTATTTTGCCAGGCACCGATAGTAGTTATGCATGGCAAGGGATGATACCGGTTGAAGAGAATCCGATGATTAAGAACCCAGCCCGCGGTTTTGTAAGTAGCGCCAATCAACAATCTACTGATGATACGTATCCTTACTACTTAGGAGCAGCTAGCAATTTCCCTATATATCGTGGATTTATCATCAATAGAAAATTAGCGCAGATGAATGGTGTTACACCAGAAGATATGCAGCGGCTACAAATGAATAATTACAATGTATTTGCCGAAATGGCCCGGCCTATAATAATGAAATATACGAACGAGTATGCACTTACTGCGGATGAAAAAAAATATATAACCATACTCAAAGGCTGGGATTTGAATAGTGAAGTAAATGCAAAAGGCGCATCAGTATTTAATGCCGTTTGGGATAGCTTAGAGTCGGTAATATATACTGATGAATTTGCAGGTGCTAAAAATAATGTGGGATGGCCCGATGAATCTACTTTACTTGAAGCGTTAATAAAAGATAGTGCCTATAATTTCGCCGATAATATTAAAACGGCAAATAAAAAAGAAACAATTGCTGATTGTATGATGGAAGCTATAAAGCGTGCAACTGCTGCTTTACAAACCATTGAGAAATCGGGTAATTTAGAATGGGCTAAGTTGAAAGATACCAAGGTCAGTCATTTATTAAAAATATCCGCATTGAGTAGATTACATTTACCCATTGGTGGTGGCCGGCATATTATCAATGCCACTTCGGAAACACATGGTCCGAGTTGGCGTATGATTGTTCATGTAACAGATGAAATAGAAGCGTATGGTGTTTATCCTGGAGGGCAGCAAGGTAACCCGGGTAGTAAGTACTATGATAGTTTTGTAGATAGTTGGGCTGCGGGTAAGTATTATCGCTTGTTATTTATCAAGAAGAAAGACGCCGCTGCCAATCAACGTATTAAATGGTTAATGACATTTACTCAAGCTTAAACTAAAAATCATGAAATTTTTTGCCTCTATAATACTTATAGCCTTACTCGCTTTTGCTACTGGTTTATTTACACAATTACCTTGGTATAGTTTTGCTATTACTTCTTTTATTGTTGGGTTGGCTATCAAACAAAAATCTTTTCACTCATTTTTGGCGGGCTTTGTAGGTGTTGCCATACTTTGGGTTATTTTAGCTGCTATAACAGATATGCGCAATGAACATGTTTTATCTACTAAAGTAGCATCCATATTGCCTATGGGAGGATCTTGGATCGTTTTATTAGTTGTTACAGGTGTTGTTGGGGGCTTAGTGAGCGGTTTCGCCGCACTTACTGCTTCATTTGTTCGCGGTAAAGTGTAGATTGGGTTTATCTTTGTAATATGAGTTTGAAGGATTTGTTTGGCCGTTATTGGCAGCAACATTACCATGCATTGGCAAGTTTACAACACCCTTTATTGGTTGGCGTAAGTGGTGGTATTGATAGTGTTGTACTCGTTCATTTGTTAAAAGCCAATGCTATTCCTTTTGCTATAGCACATGTTAATTTTAAATTGCGGGATACAGAGAGTGATAGAGATGAGGCATTTGTGCGTGAATTGGCACAAATGCTCGATGTTGCAATATATGTTCAACAATTTGATACCCATACTTATGCAATGACGCATAAGTTATCTATACAAGAAGCAGCACGTAAGTTGCGATACGATTGGTTTGCTGATATTAGCGGAATAAGTTATATAGCTACAGCACATCATGCGAATGATAATATTGAAACCGCATTTATGTATTTTTTGCGCGGAACCGGTATTGATGGGCTCACAGGCATACCAGCAAAGCATAAAGAGCGGAAATTGGTTCGTCCGCTTTTACCCTTCACGCGAAAAGAGATTGATCAGTACGCAGTAGAAAATACGATTACTTATGTAGAAGACTCTTCCAATAAGAAGAATGAGTATACCCGTAATTTATTTCGGAATATAGTATTGCCAGAGATCGAGAAAGTTTTTCCGCAGGCTGAGAAAAATATACAAGCTAATATTCAACGATTTGGTGAAATCAGCGATTTGTATAAAGAGGCAGTAGCGGTGAGATTAAAAAAACTGATTACTGCAAAAGGAGAGGAGATACATATACCTGTTTTGAAATGGCAGTCACAAAAGCAATTAGCAACTATTACTTGGGAATTGATAAAACACTATGGATTTAC
>JBDKJW010000074.1:0-10313 GCA_039796395.1 Bacteroidota bacterium | reverse complement strand
AATCCTTTAAGGGTAGATTTTTTTCCCAAAGAATGCTTTAATATCAATTCTCCTTTTACACCAAAAGAAGCGACAAATTTTCCGATTTGAATATAATTTTCCATAAAACCGGTCTGACCATGGTCTGACGCATATTAAATTTAGCTGTAAAATTAGTTGATTGTATAGTCTGACGCTAGCGACAAAATGGCAAAAAAAACCCGACGAGAATCTCGCCGGGTTGTTATTCATTACTAGTGATTAAGCCTCTGCTTCACCCTCAGCAGCCGGAGCTACTTCTTCAACTTTAGTCTCTACTTTTTTAACAACAGGTACATATGCCTTCTTTGCACGTTGCTTACTTCTATGCTCATCGTTTCGGCGAGCTATATTCGCTTCATGCTCATTATGCCATGCCTGGAATTTTGTCATTGCAGTTGCATCATCAAACAAACCAAGCTTTACCCCACGCAATAAATGCTTCAGGTACAATACGCCCTTGAAAGATAAGATTCTGCGTACAGTATCTGTAGGCTGGGCTCCTTTATTCAACCACTCTAATGCTTTCTGACGATCGAGCTGAATTGTTGCAGGAACTGTTAATGGGTTGTAAGTTCCAATCTTTTGGATGAACTTACCATCTCTTGGTGCGCGTCCGTCGGCCACTACTATAAAGTAGAATGGGCGTTTTTTACTTCCGTGACGCTGAAGTCTCATTTTTACTGCCATAAATAGACATTTAAAGGCGTTTACAAATTTGGTTTAAATAGGGCTGCGAAAATAATAATTTCATCATTATGATCCAAAACTTACTGAAAATCAATGTTTTTAACGCCTCATTCCGGGAAAACGGCCACCCATAGGCATATTATTCATCATTTTCATCATCTGCTTCATTTGCTCAAATTGCTTCATAAAAGCGTTTACTTCAGTCATATCCTTTCCACTACCCTTGGCTATTCTTTGTTTTCTACTAGGGCTAATAGCATCCGGATTTGCCCGTTCATAGGGCGTCATAGAGCTAATCATCGCTTCAATTCCTTTAAATGAATTATCATCTATATCAACATCTTTAATCGCCTTTCCAACACCGGGTATCATACCCATTAAATCTTTTAAATTTCCCATTTTTTTGATCTGCTGCAGCTGGTCTAAAAAATCTTGAAAATCAAATTGATTCTTCCGAATTTTCTTCTCTAATTTCTTGGCCTCAGCTTCATCAAATTGGGCTTGTGCTTTTTCAACCAAAGTGGTAATATCACCCATTCCTAAAATACGCTGTGCCATCCGTTCTGGGTAAAACACATCCAGCGTATCCATCTTCTCCCCGCTACTTACAAATTTGATTGGCTTATCAACCGTATATTTTATTGATAATGCCGCACCACCTCTGGTATCACCATCTAATTTTGTTAATACAACACCCGTAAAATCCAATCGATCATTAAATGCCTTCGCCGTATTCACAGCATCTTGCCCGGTCATTGAATCTACTACAAACAAAATCTCTGTAGGATTCAAGGCAGACTTGATATTAGCTACTTCCGTCATCATTACTTCATCAATAGCCAACCGACCCGCCGTATCTATAATCACCACATTTTTATTGGTAGCTTTTGCCTCTTTGATTGCATTTTGTGCAATCGCAACGGCATCTTTATTTTCACGCTCACTATAAATACTCACCCCAATCTGTTCCGCTAAAACAGTTAACTGATCTATCGCTGCAGGGCGATAAATATCTGCCGCTACTACTAAAGGCGATTTCCCTTTTTTTGTTTTTAAGTAATTCGCCAACTTACCTGTAAAAGTTGTTTTACCACTACCTTGTAAACCCGCAATTAATATTATAGTAGGGTTGCCATCTAATTTGAAAGCCGATTCACTACCACCCATTAATTCGGTAAGTTCATCCTGCACAATTTTTACCATTAATTGGGATGGACTAATGGCATTTATTACTTTCTCTCCAACTGCCTTATCTTTTACTTTATCAGTAAATTCTTTGGCAATTTTAAAGTTTACATCGGCATCCAATAAGGCGCGACGGATATCTTTAACGGTATTGGCAATATTAAGCTCATTAATACGGGCTTCCCCTTTCAGGTTCTTAAAAGCCGATTCGAGGCGTTCTGCTAAATTTTGAAACATAATCGAGTCATTCGGGCTGCAAATATAGCTTCTTGGCTAACAATAATCTTCTTTGTAACTTCCAAAAAAAATCTATGAAAAAACTCCTGCTACTGAGTATCCTCACGATATGCCACTGTATGGTGTTTTCGCAAGCACCAAAGTCTAAGTTAACCCTCCACGGACAATCAGTTATTAAAGATGCGGAAGGAACGGTATATCCAAGTGCTATTTGGAGCAAACTACTGGAAACAGGTGATTATAGTCTTAGACCAGAAGATCCAAACGACGCCAATACGGCCTTTATATTATTCAAGCTAACAGAGAAAGAAAAAAGTATCCGTAATGGAAAAAGTCCACGCCCACCAGAAAGTAGTTTTTTTACAACCGGCAAGGAATTCGGGAGATTTAAAACTACCGATATGTATGGCAAAAGCTGGAATATTAAAGAACTAAAAGGTAAAATTATTGTGTTTAACTTTTGGTTTATCAATTGTTCGCCCTGCCGCAGTGAAATACCTCATCTTAACAAATTAGTAGATCACTATAAAGAAGATAAAGATGTAGTTTTTTTGGCTGTGGCTTTGGATGAGAAATCAGAGATCGAAAGTTTTTTAAAGCAAATACCGTTTACCTATACCATTGTAGATAATGGAAGATGGTTAGCCCAGAATTATGGTATTACCTCTTTCCCAACCAATGTGGTAGTTGATAAAGAAGGTATTGTTCGCTTTCATGCAACCGGCTACAGCACTAGCTTACCCTACTGGATTGAGAAAACAATTGAGGAAATTAAAACCGGAGCTAGCCATCAACCCAAATAAAAACGAAGTTGCTTACAGCGGCTTGTGCTACGGAGTTTGGTAATGGCTTTGTCTTTTATTTGTCGAACTCTTTCACGGGTGAGGTTAAAACGCTGGCCAATATCTTCTAAACTGAGCGCATGATCTACACCTATCCCAAAAAAATAACAAAGAATATCTTTTTGCCGTTCTGTTAATGTTTTGAGGCTACGCTCAATTTCCATATGCAAGGATTCATGATGTTCTAGTTTTTCATCGGTACGCACTGCATTGGGATTTGCCAAAATTTCCATTAAACTACCCCCATCCTCTCCTTCGCTAAAGGGGGTATCCATACTAATATGTTTAAACCCGGCACTCATAGTAGCTGTAACTTCTTCAACAGGCATATCCAATAAATCGGCTAATTCTTGAGCTGTGGGTTCACGTTCAAATTCTTGTTCTAATTGTTGATAGGCTTTACTAATACGGTTAGTAAGCCCAAC
This sequence comes from Bacteroidota bacterium, assembly GCA_039796395.1. Taxonomy (GTDB): domain Bacteria; phylum Bacteroidota; class Bacteroidia; order Chitinophagales; family Chitinophagaceae; genus Sediminibacterium. Next base: position 6,916 of record JBDKJW010000074.1, on the reverse strand, counting down.
TTTATTCAATGGCAATCTTACAATTCTACTTTGTTCTGCCAAGGATTGAAGAATACTCTGCCGGATCCACCATACAGCATAAGAAATAAATTTAAAGCCTCTTGTTTCGTCGAAGCGCAAAGCAGCTTTAATCAAACCCAAATTACCTTCATTGATTAAATCGGATAATGTTAGCCCCTGATTTTGGTATTGTTTGGCCACTGATACAACAAAACGTAGATTGGCTTTTACTAAACGATCCAGCGCCTTCTGATCACCTGCTTTAATTTGAGTAGATAAATTTACTTCTTCTTCTGCGCTAATCAATTCTACCTTCCCAATTTCTTGTAAGTACTTCTCCAAGCTTTGCGATTCCCGATTGGTAATTGATTTGGTAATTTTGAGTTGACGCATACTCATAGGCACCGATTTAGTAAATGAATGATATTTTTAGAAGATCTTACGCGTACAGCACTTACCTCCCCAGCAATTTACAAAAAAAACCATCCTAGTCAAAAAATGCTTTTTTTCGGCTTAAAATACCGTTTAACAGCTTCTAAAATGATGTTTTAAAAAAAAAATTGGTTGATATATATTATTTAATATTATTGCACGCCCCATAAGGGCAAAAAGAAGCATTAATGAGTAAAAAGCAGTTATTTACCCTAGAGTTCCCAGTAAGATGTTCGCCCGTAATTTTGTATGAATTTTTGGCTACTCCTGCAGGTTTGCAAGAATGGTTTGCCGATAAAGTTGATGAGTGGGAAGGCACATATAGTTTTTCATGGAATGGCGGAACACCTGATAAAGCGGCACTTTTAGATAGGGAAGAGAATAAGTTTATTCGATTTCATTGGTTGCACACGGAGAAAAATGAATACTTTGAATTCAGAATTGAAAAAACTGAAATATCAAACCAAACTATATTGATAATCAAAGATTTTGCAGAAAAATCAGAGATTAAAGATCAAAGCCAGCTTTGGGAATATCAGGTGAAAGAGTTGTTTCATCGCCTGGGCGCCTAATATTCAAGCATAATCGCAAGCATTTTATTAAAATGTATTGTTAAAAATAACTCAATATCATCCCATTGTTCCAATGGGATTTTTTTTGCCAATTTTAAAAAAGGCAGATTAGTAACCGATTTCCCCTTCCAATTATCTAATAATAGATAATTATCAGTTTCAAAATGGTGTTGCCAAGGATCAGCTCCCACCCCTATATACCAATCTTTTGTTTCTAAAGTATACTTTCCCGATAATGCCATAAATCGATCAATAGATGGGCCATAGGTTTGGAGATAGCTTCCTTTCAACAGGAGGTGAATACTACAATGGTTACCCCACCAAAAAAAACTACGAATGGCAAAATAGTCGGTATCCGTAAAGGTTCTTGGGAAATCTAACATTACATAAGGCAACTGCAAATATTGCTCTCCTTTCGAAATTTTAGGGGGTATAGCAAACATGGGTGCCACTTCAAATTCCGAGAATTGCTGATACGTATTAACGTAGTTAATAGATACTTGTCCAAATAGCTCATATACTTTGTTTATGATGAGATTCTTTGTTAAAATCCAGTCGGCATTATTAACCAATTCCTGTTCCTTTGGCGAAAGTGTTATTTTTGCTGTACGCATAAGAACAATATTAAGAAGCTTACTTGATAAAAAAACTAGATATACTTATAATTCGCTCATTTATTGGGCCATTTGTAGCCGCATTTGCTATTTCCATATTTGTACTTACCATGCAATTCTTTTGGTTATATATCGATGATTTGGTAGGGAAAGGCTTGGATTTATTAACTGTTTTAAAACTAGTGGGGTTAGTTACGCTATTTTGGGTGCCAACCGCATTGCCATTGGCTTTACTTTTTTCGTCTATCATGACTTTTGGTAACCTGGGTGAGAGTTTTGAATTAGTTGCCATCAAAGCTGCAGGAATTCCATTGGTACGTTTCATGCGCCCCCTTTTAGTAATCACTTTTTTTATTAGCGGATTGGCTTTTTTATTTGCGAATAATATTATCCCCGTTACACAATTAAAATTAGCCGCACTAAAATATGATATCATTGTTTCTAAACCAGCTATTGATATTAAAGAGGGGGTTTTTTATGATAAAATTGAAGGGTATATTATTAAGTTAGGTAAGAAAGAAAAAAATGATAGTATCATTCATGATGTGGTTATTTTTGAAAAAACAAACACGTTACAAGATAATATGCTCATTGCCGAAAGTGGTGTGATGCGGGTATCAGCCGATAAAAAATTTCTTGAATTTGTATTAAAGAATGGATGGCGATATTCAGAGAAAGGTGCTAGAGGTGCTACCAACACAGAATTCACAAGAATGGGATTTGCGGAGTACAAAAAGATATTCGATTTAAAAAGTTTTCAATTAAATAAGTCGGGCGATAGCTCTTTTTACGACCCCAAAATGTTGAGTGTACGTCAATTAAATAAAGCCATCGATTCATTAAAACATGTAGATAGTTTTTATGCACAGAAAGCTACACGTGAAGTAAGGCCCTATTTACGATTTGCCCGCTATGCCGATACGGGTTGGCAGAATAGTACTAACCCACTACCAAAAGTTAATCCTGAAAAATTGTATAAAGACAGTGCAGATATAGCATTGTTAGACGCAGCAGCGAATCAATTAGCTACTATAAAAAGTAATGTATACGTAATGGCTAATGATAATAAAGAGCGGTACCAGTCGTTGCTTTTACATGAAATAGAATGGCATCGCAAATTTACGCTATCTGTTGCTTGTTTAGTTTTATTCTTAATCGGTGCTCCGCTGGGGTCTATTATTCGAAAAGGGGGATTGGGAACACCATTGGTTTTTGCCATTATCTTCTTTGTTGTATTCCATTTATTCAACACATTTGGAGAGAAGTTTGTAAAATCTGAACAAACAAGCCCATTAGGCGGTATGTGGCTTTCTACTTTTATCCTTATTCCGATTGGCGCTTTTCTTACTTTGAAAGCCATGCGCGATTCTCAACTATTCAACCAAGAATTCTATTATAGAACATTTAAGCAAGCGCGTAGCTTTTTTGCTAACTTTAGGAAAAATAATCATGCGTAAGCAAGTAAGTAGAAGATCATTTATTGAACAAAGCAGTAAAGCAGTTGTAGCAGCTAGTGTTGTATCAACCCTAGCGCCATCTATTGTAAAAGCCACCAGTCGTTCATCAATTGAATTTCAGCAATCGCCACTCCCCTATGCATATAATAGCCTGGAGCCATATATTGATGCGCTTACAATGGAAATTCATTACAGCAAACATGCTGCTACATACACAAAAAATTTAATTGATGCTTGCTCAGCTGAAAAAGTTGATATTAAAAATACTTCACTGATTTCGCTATTGGGTAATATATCAAAGTATTCTGCAAAAATGCGCAATAATGGAGGTGGTCATTTTAACCATGAATTTTTTTGGGAGGGAATGAAGGGTGGTACCGCAGGCACACCTAAACAAAAAACACTTACTGCAATCATAAACGATTTTGGTTCTTTAGAAGCATGCAAAACACAGTTTGGAGATGCAGCTAAAAATCGTTTTGGAAGTGGATGGGCTTGGTTAGTACGCAATAGCGATAATAAATTAATAGTTAGTACAACACCCAATCAAGATAATCCTTTGATGGATATTGCCGATATAAAAGGAACACCTATTTTGGCACTCGATGTTTGGGAGCATGCCTATTATTTAAAGTACCAAAATAAAAGAGCTGATTATATTACCAATTGGTGGAATGTGGTAAATTGGGAAATCGTTGAAAAAAGACTAGTATGAAAATAGAAGTTGTTTGGAAAGAGAATCATGCGTTTGATGCAGTAGCCGATACAGGCCATATTATTCGCATAGATTCTGTGAATGAAGGAGAAGGCCAGCCTACTGGTATGAATCCGAAAAAATTATTATTAGCTTCTGTATGTGGCTGCAGTGGTATTGATGTGGTTGATATTTTAAAAAAGATGAAAGTGCCGTTTACCAAGTTGCATATATATGCAGAAACTGAGCAAACAGATGATGTTCCAAAAGTTTTCAAATACATACATATTGTGTATGCGGCAGACGTAGCTTTAGCCGATGAAGACAAACTGAAAAGAGCGGCAAGTTTATCTATGGATAAATATTGTGGCGTATCGGCCATGCTTGCCAAACATTGCCCCATTAGCCATAGTATACAGTTGCTTAGTTAAGATACTTTTTCTACAAAGCGGCGAAAATATTTGTATCCCGTAAGTACTTTTAATAACAAGAGCATCCCTAAACGCAGTGTTAGAAAATTAGGGTACAAGCTCATGCTTCCCATGGCTTGCCTAACAGCGGTTGGCGTATCGTTATATTCATGATAAAATTTATGCGATAACCGTACATAATATTCCGCAAAATTACGCCTGCTAATGGCTGTTATTTTATTGCGCTGCTCATCGGGTAAATACAATCGAATTGTATTAATAACGGTATCTATATCTCTAATATTTTGTCCCGTACGCATTGAACTACCACTTATGTTTTTTTCATGCACCCTATAGCGGGCAAGGATTTTAGGAGAATACGCAACAGTATAATGCATCGCTATTCTTACCCACATTTCCCAATCTTCTCCAAATTGAACCCCATAAAAAGCACCTAGCCGTTCATAACTACTCCGTTTTACTACTTTAGCCGGGGGCTGAATCATTTGTTTTTGAGCAATAGTAGTTAGCCAATTTTTAAGCACACCTTTTTCATTCATTACAATTGGCTTATCCCAGATAGCTCGATCACGCTCATCAATATATTCAAATCCACAACAGGCAGCACCTATATGTGGATAGGTAGAAAATAATTCATCCATTTCAGCATAAAAGCCAGGTTTAACTTGATCGTCGGCATGCAATAAATGAATATAATACCCTTTTGAAAGTTTTATACAGGTTTCAAAATTTCTTAAACTACCTACATTTTTGTCTTGCCTAAAATAACCGATTCTACCTTTGCCAATACTTTGCGTTACTTGTTCAACATCTCCATCGGTACTACAGTCATCAACAACCACAATTTCCATAGTTCCTACCCCCATATCTTGCTCTATAACCGATGCTAGTGTACCTGCCAAAAAATTCATACCGTTGTAAACGGGGATCATAACCGACCATTTTGGCCTAATCGCACCTTCTAATACAGGCGGTATAACAGGAGGGGAAGGCGGAATGCGGGGCGGCAATTGCTTCATACAAACACTCAAATTTTAGATCTGTGAAATTACTATTTCTATTGAATTCCACTATTTTTAATAAAAGTATAGTCCCCTTGACAAAGTCTCTACAAAACTATCGTATACAAAAATTGATAACGCTTTTGAGTGTGTTTCTTTTTCTACTCAAAATAATCGCCTATTATTATACGAATTCAGTAGCTATTTTATCAGATGCTTTAGAAAGCATCGTTAATGTAATTGCAGGCTTTATTAGCTTATACAGTTTATATGTTGCAGCCAAACCTAAAGATATAGAACATCCATATGGACATGGCAAAGCTGAATTTATTTCGGCTGCTGCTGAAGGCAGTTTAGTAATGGCAGCAGGCATTATTATTCTCTATGAGGCTATAATAAGCATGTTAAAACAAAAAGAACCCGAAGCACTCGAAACAGGTTTATGGTTAGTAGCGATCACTGCCATTATTAACTATGGAGCAGGATATATTTGTATTTATTTCGGCAAGAAAAACAATTCTTTAGCACTTGAATCGAGTGGCAAGCATTTGCAGTTAGATACTTATTCTACACTAGGCATTATGGCGGCGGTATGGCTCATGTTATTTACTAAAATATTTTGGCTAGATACGGTTGTAGCTATTGGTTTAAGTATATTCATAATGTATAATGGCTATCGTATTTTAAGAAAATCTTTAGCAGGCATCATGGACGAAGCAGATATGGAATTACTGAATAAAGTGATTCAAGTTCTCAACGAAAAAAGAACTGCTAACTGGATTGATTTGCATAATCTGCGTGTAATAAAGTACGGGCACATGCTTCATATTGATTGTCATCTTACCGTTCCTTGGTATTTAAATATTCATGAAGCACATAAAGAAATTGATCAAGTTTCATGTATCATTAAAAATGAATTTGGAGACGCAGTTGATTTATTTATACATACTGATGGTTGCCTCGATTTTAGCTGTGCTATTTGTACAAAAACCGATTGTACAGTGCGAAAAAATCCTTTTGAGCAGAAGCTGAATTGGAATATGGAAAATGTACTTTCGGATGCGAAGCATCGAGTGGGTATGAGTAAATAAGTAACTATGTAAACTAAGTAGAATAAGTACATTTGCAATTCAATAAGATTATATGCATAATTGGAAAATATTTCAAGAACAACATAAAGACCGTTTTTTAGCCGAATTACTAGCCCTTTTACGTATTCCAAGCATTAGTGCTCGTTCGGAGCATAAACCCGATATGCTGGCTTGTGCCGAAGTGGTAAAATCAAGGTTATTGGAAGCTGGTGCAACAAAGGTTACTATTTATGAAACAGCCGGCCATCCTATTGTATATGGTGAAAAAATTATTGACCCTGCCAAACCAACTGTTTTGGTATATGGCCATTACGATGTACAGCCTGCCGATCCGTTGGAACTTTGGCATAGCGGACCATTTGAACCCGTTATTAAAGATGGTAAAATTTTTGCTCGAGGTGCCTGCGATGATAAGGGTCAGTTTTATATGCATGTAAAAGCATTAGAAACTTTTACCAAAACAAATTCACAACCTACTAATATTAAGTTTTTAATAGAAGGAGAAGAAGAAATTGGGAGTCCTAATTTAGCCACATTTGTAAAAAATAATAAGGCATTACTTAATGCCGATGTGATCTTAATCAGTGACACATCCATGCTTAGTATGGAAAACCCATCTATTGA
>JBDKJW010000073.1:0-16688 GCA_039796395.1 Bacteroidota bacterium | reverse complement strand
GATGCCCGAGAATTAGTGAATCGGATACAAAATATTAGGAAAGAAAGCGGTTTTGAGCTTACAGACCGTATATTCGTGCAGATTGAAGAGAGCCTAGCCCTCAAGGCCTCTATTATTGAATTTAACGATTATATTTGCCGCGAAATTTTGGCAGATGGAATTGACTGGGTGCCCGAAATAGTTACTGGCACTGAAATTGAAGTCAACGACATACCGCTAAAAGTGGTAGTAAACAAAAAAGGATAAACCTCATGGCTACAAAAAAAGCAGCCCCAGCAAAAAAAGCGGCACCAGCCAAGAAGGCGGCAAAACCGGCTCCTAAAGCGCCTGTAAAGAAAGCAGCTCCGGCAAAAAAGCCGGCAGCACCCGTTAAAAAAGCAACACCAGCTAAACCTGCCCCTAAAGCAGCGCCGGCTAAAAAGGCTGCAAAGCCAGTGCCTAAGCCTGCCCCTGCCCCGGCAAAAAAAGTGGCTGCACCTGCGAAACCAGTTGCTAAACCTGCCCCTAAAGCAGCGCCGGCTTCAAAAGCCGCACCTGTAAAAGCGCCCGTTAAAGTAGTGGTTGCACCTGCGAAACCAGTTGCTAAAACGCCCGTACCACCTGCCCCTGCGCCAAAACCCGCACCGGCACCAAAACCTGCTGTTAAAGCCGCTCCCTTGCCTCCTGTAAAACCAGTGAAAAAAGATCCTGGCCCCATAAAAGACGTGAAGTTGCCAAAGATTAGTACAAAAACAAGTGTTCCTTATAACCCTGGATATACAACCCTTGAAAAAAGGGTAGAAATTACGAAACCAGGCGGGCCATTAGTGAAATATAACGACAGCGACCTAAACGAGTTCCGCGAGTTGATTAATAAAAAGTTGGAAGCAGCTAAAAAAGAATTAGCCTACCTACAAGGATTAATTACGCGTAAAGATGATATGGGTGGCGATAACGACGATTCTCGCTATATGACAATGGAAGATGGTACCATGAGCATGGAAAAAGAACAGCTTAGTCAAATGGCTAGCCGTCAGATCACTTATATCGATCATTTGGAGAAAGCAATTATGCGTATCGAAAATAAAACTTACGGTATTTGTAGAGTTACCGGAAAGCTTATTGATAAAGCACGTTTAAGAGCTGTACCACACGCTACACTTAGCTTAGAAGCTAAGTTAGGTTTAGTAAAGCCAGCTGAGTAGTGGTATAAGTAAACTAAGTATAATAAGTAACTTATAAGACCTGTTGGATTTTTTAAATCCAATAGGTCTTTTGCTTTATACTTGATTAGCTGGTTTACTTATTTACTTATTCTACTTATTTACTCCTCACTTCACTTCTTGCATATCCACCAACTTCTTATAAATACCGTTTGCGGCAAGTAAGCTATCATGTGTACCACGTTCGGCTATCTCACCTTTTTGAAGAACAATAATTTCATCTGCATGGCGAATAGTAGATAGTCGATGTGCAATTACTATAGATGTACGATGCTGCATCATATTATTGATAGCATCTTGTACCAATTTTTCACTTTCAGTATCAAGTGATGAAGTGGCTTCATCTAAAATAAGAATCGGTGGATTCTTTAATACAGCCCTCGCAATGGTAACACGTTGGCGTTCACCACCACTAAGCTTAGATCCTCTATCACCAATATTAGTATCAAAGCCTTCCTCTTTTTTCTGAATAAATTGTAAAGCATTGGCTACACTTGCCGCCTGCTCAATGGCTTTTTCATTTACTTCATCTACACCTAGTGCGATATTGTTGGCAATCGTATCGTTGAATAAAATAGGTTCTTGTGTTACAATCCCCATCATACTTCGAATACTTTGTAAAGTGTAGTTTTTAATATTATTGCCATCAATTAAAATTTCACCCCCCGTAACATCATGAAAGCGGGGAATTAAATCGGCTAAAGAACTTTTTCCTGCACCAGATGAACCTACCAATGCAATTGTTTTTCCTTTCTCAATAGTAAGGTTGATATTTTTTAAGATGGTAATATCATCATAGCCAAAAGATACATTCTTAAACTCAATTTGTTGCTCAAAAGCTGTAAGCGTAGTTGCATTGGGTAAATCGGTAACAGTAAGTGGGGCTTTTAAAATTTCTTCGATGCGTATAATAGCGGCGCTACCTCGCTGCGCGTTGTAATAGGCTGTAGATAAGGATTTGGCAGGATTAATAATCTGTGTAAAAATTAAAATATAACTAATAAAACTATCCCCTTTTAATCCGGCTTCATGCCCCAATACCAATCTTCCCCCAAACCAAAGAATACAACTCAGTACAATTACACCCATAAATTCCGACATAGGCGAAGCCAAATCTCGCCTGAAATTCATACGGTTACGAATATGATTTAAGCGATTATTCGTAGCAAAAAATTTAGTGCGCAAAATTTGCTCTGCATTAAATGCTTTAATCACTCGTAAGCCACCTAGAGTTTCGTCGAGTATCGACATTAAGGTACCCAATTCTTCAGCAGAAGCAGTTGATTGTTTTTTTAGCGACCTACTTATTCTACCAATTAAAAAACCGGTTAAGGGTAAGAGTACTAGTAAGAATACCGATAAAAGTGGACTGATATACACCAGCACACCGAGTATAATAAGGATATTAAGTGGGTCGCGTATCAATCCTTCCAGCGTACTCATTACACTCCATTCTACCTCATTAGCATCATTACTCATTCTGCTAATAATATCACCCTTTTTCTGCTCTGTAAAAAAACCAATAGGCAATTCCAAAATCTTCGCATATAAATCGGAGCGAAGCTTCGTCATTACATAATTCCGCATGGGTGCCAATACCCGATAAGAGAGATACGTAAATAAGTTTTTAAAGAAAATAGATAGAATGATAATGATACAAACTGCCCCTAGGGCATATATAGGTCCTTTTTCTTGAATTAGTAAATTAAACGCATACCGAAAATAATCGGATAGATTTTTTAGCCCTTCTACCGACCAACTCATGGCTGGTTTTGCCACAATTTCCTTCTGCTCCGTAAATAATAATTTAAGGATGGGGGAGAGCAAAGCCAATGAAATAAGGGAGAAAAGGATCGATAATAGGTTGAAAACAACGTATAATACGATGTTTCGCTTTTGGCTACTTAGGTAAAATAAAATCCGTTCAAAACGCTTCATAATCAGGAATAAATGATAAAACACCCCAAAGTAACTAATTTTACACCCATAAACGATGGATTATGGAGGAAGGTAAAAGACAACGACAAGTGGCGGGAGCCCTACAAGAGCAGTTTAATGATATATTTCTGCGCTTAAATTTAACCATGATTGATGGCGGGATGGTATCAATTGCTAGCGTAAAAGTTACGCCCGACTTACTAGAGGCACGTGTTTACTTGAGTTTATTTCAAGTAAAAGATACGGCCAAAGTAATGAAAGCTATTGAAGCTAGAGCCTGGGAAATTAAAAAGGAATTGGCTAGCCGAATGAAGAACCAATTACGCAGAATACCGGTTATTCATTTTTACAATGATGATACCCTGGATTATGTGTTTAAAATGGAAGAGATTTTTAAGCATATTAAATAATGAATTTTCTTTTTGCCTGGCGCTATTTTAGGTCTAAAAAATCTACCCATGCTATCAATATCATTGCATGGGTGGCAGTTACAGCTATAGCAGTAGGCACTGCATCACTTATTATTATTTTAAGTGTATTCAATGGCTTTGAATCATTGGTAAAAAGTTTATACGGTGATTTTTATCCTTCTCTAAAAATCGTACCTAAAGAAGCAAAATTTAATAGCATCTCTTCACAGCAATTACAAGCACTTAAAGCCATTAAGGGTGTAGCTGCTTATAGTACTGTAGTAGAAGAAAAAGCATTACTAACGGGTAACGCACAAACCATTGTTACGATTAAAGGGGTTGATGAAAATTATTTGCGCACTACAGCTATTGATCGATATGTAATGCGAGGAAAATTTGAAACAGGTTCTGCTGAAGCGCCCCAACTAATAATGGGCGCGGGTGTGGAGAATGCTGCTGCCATTGATTTTTTAACAGGGTCTAACAATACAGTTGTTTATTTCCCTAATAAAAACAGCAATAGTTTATTACAAGAAGATGGACTTAATGCATTTAATGTTATACCCGCTGGTTCATTTGTAATTCAACAAGACTTTGATAATAAATATGCATTTACCAATATTGGTTTTATGCGTTACATGCTCGATTTAAAACCAAATGAAGTAACAGCTATTGAAGTAAAAACAACAGTACAAGAAGAGTCAATTAAAAAAGAGATTGAACAAATAGTTGGAGAGAGATGGATAGTACAAACACGCTATGAACAAAATCAAGCCTTATATGCAGTCATGCAAATGGAGAAATGGGTAATTTATGGTATACTTTCTTTAATACTAGTAGTAGCAGCATTTAATATGATTGGTGCTATTACCATGTTGGTATTAGAGAAACAAAGAGATATTGCTGTGTTAAAAGCATTGGGCGCAACCGATCAAAAGGTACGTTCTATTTTTTTGTTTACAGGCATGTTATTAGCCTCAATAGGCAGTGCTGCCGGCTTGTTATTGGGAGGCATTATTTGCTGGCTTCAATATAAGTTTCACCTTATTAAATTGGGGGGATCAACCTTCATCATCGATTACTACCCGGTAAGTTTATCGCTATTCTACTTTATACTTGTAGCTATAACAGTAATCACCATTAGCTATGCGGCAGCCTGGTTTAGTGCTCGTAAAGCGGCACTCACATTATATTCGCTTCGATCGGCGAATTAATAATCGCCTAAAGTTTCAGGTAATTGGGCTAATGCTATGGCTAGTTGGTCATTACTCGGAGCAATACCATGCCATTCATGGCTTCCTTCCATAAAATCAATACCCTTACCCATTTCTGTTTTCATCAAAATACAGATAGGTTTGCCTTGGCCAGTTTTAGATTTAGCAAGGTCAAGTACTTTTACCACATCATCCATATCATTACCATGCATATCTAATACTTCCCAGTTAAAGGCTTCAAACTTAGCACGTAAGCTATCTAAAGCCATTACTTTACTGGTTGGCCCGTCGATCTGCTGGCCATTCCAATCGATAGTAGCAATTAAATTATCTGTTTTATGATGAGCTGCAAACATTACCGCTTCCCAAATTTGGCCTTCTTGTAATTCTCCATCACCATGTAACGAAAAAACCAAATGGGGGTCTTTATTCAACTTTTTGGTAAGGGCGGCACCAAGGGCTACACTAAGCCCCTGACCCAATGAACCACTTGCAACTCTTACCCCTGGCAAATGCTCATGCGTTGTGGGGTGGCCCTGTAAACGGGTATTTATTTTGCGGAAACTAGCAAGCTCTTTCACATCAAAATAGCCTGAACGGGCTAGAACCGAGTAAAAAACGGGAGAAATATGTCCATTTGATAAGAAAAACAAGTCTTCACCAACACCATCCATGTTAAAATGGGTATTGTGTTTCATGCTATGAAAGTAAAGCGCAGTCAGAAAATCTGCACAGCCCAATGAACCACCTGGGTGGCCGCTTTGAACACCATGAACCATACGTACAATATCTCTTCTCACCTGGGTTGCTGTGCGTTGTAAATCGGCTATACTCGCCATAAATGCCTAATTTTTAAATTGAGCAGCGAAGATAATTGGAAATGTATCAATAAAAAGAGGAAAATACAGGATTATTGGTATTCTCAAACAATAAAATATAAAGTATTTTCGTCCTTTCATCAACCTATGAATAACTAACAAACCTACCGAATGGAGAACATTTTATTAGGGTCTATTATTGCATTTATCATTACTTTCTACTCAATACCTGTAATTATACAAGTTTCGAGAATGAAAAAGTTATATGATATACCAGACGACCGAAAACTCCATGTAAATCCGATCCCTTCTTTAGGGGGCTTAGGAATTTTTGCTGGTTTTATGATGGGGCTTTTATTAATGGTAAATTTGAATGAAAAATCTGCTGCTAGCTCCTTTCAATACTATCTAACAGCTTTATTAGTGATTTTTTTCTTTGGCATAAAAGATGATATTCTTATTCTTACGCCATTCAAAAAATTTATTGGACAAATAACTGTAACAGCAATACTTGTTTTCAAAGCCAATTTACTAATAAGTGATATGCATGGCTTTTTAAGTATAGGTAAGATTGATTATACATTAAGCTGCTGCTTGTCTTTCTTCACCATTTTGGTTATTATAAATGCGTTTAATTTAATAGATGGGGTTGATGGTTTAGCTGGCAGTATTGGCGTAATCTCTTCAACTTTCTTTGCGTTCTTTTCATTGATGACGGGAGATATTTATTATGCATTATTTGGTTTCAGTTTTGCTGCATCGCTTGCTGCCTTTTTGATTTATAATTATTCACCAGCGCGTATTTTCATGGGCGATACGGGGGCTATGTTAGTTGGGGCTGTAAATGCTATATTGGTTATTCATTTTATCAATACAGCTGAAAACGCTCGAATTTTACCAGTATTGGCTTCCCCGGCAATGGGTTTTGGCGTGCTATTGATCCCTCTTTTAGATACCTTACGCGTATTTGGAATTCGCATTATTCATGGAAGATCACCTTTTTCACCCGACCGTAATCATATTCATCACCTGTTACTAGATAGAGGTTGTTCACATATGAAAGTAACCTTGATACTGTCATTAGCTGCTATTTCATTTATCGTCCTTACTTTCTTTGCTTTACCGATGGGTACAACTAAAGTTATTATGGCACAGGTAGGCGTTTTCTTTGGTGCTGTTGCATTCCTAAATTATACCAAACCGCGCAACAAAGAATTCATTGTAATAAAGGGTAATATGGAGCCCAAGAATGATAATATCTTCCGCAAAAGCGCAAATGGTTTTAGAACCTATATTACTGGAACAGGTATGCCCACAGAATCTGAATAAACTTGTTCACTTATCACTTTTAGTTGGACTGCAAACAGGGTATCCTTAATTTTGCCCACTTAATAAGTTACTTATGTCGGAAGAATTATCGATGATATTGGATGATGCCAAAGAAACCATGCAAAAAGGTATTGCTCATCTTGAAGTTGAATTAGTGAAAATTAGAGCGGGAAAAGCAAGCCCGTCTATGCTTGATGGTATCAATGTAGATTATTATGGATCACCTACACCTATTAATCAAGTAGCCAATGTTGCTGTACTGGATGCCAGAACAATTAGCATTCAACCCTGGGAAAAAAATATGTTAGCGGCCATTGAAAGATCAATTATGGCAGCCAATATTGGTATTACACCGCAAAATGATGGAAGCCAGATTCGATTATTTATGCCACCGCTTACAGAGGAAAGAAGGAAAGAACTCTTTAAAAAAGCAAGTGGAGAGGGAGAGCAATCAAAAATTGCAATTCGAAATATTCGAAGAGATGCTATTGAACAAATAAAGAAATTGCAGAAAGATGGATTGAGTGAAGATGAGGCAAAAGATGCAGAAACTACCATACAAGAAATTACAGATAAATTTATTGTGTTAGTTGATAAGCATTTGGCTGCAAAAGAAAAAGAAATGATGTCTGTTTAAGGTATAAGCTTACTTCTTATTAGCTAAATACACCCCTACTAAAATTACAGATAAGCAAATTACTTGTTGGGCATTTACATGCTCCCCGCCCCATATGCCCCAAGCTATGGCTACAAAAGGAATACCATAAGTAACCATGGAGGCAAATAATGCCCCTGCTCTTTTTACAAGCATATAAAAGATGATAGAGGCAATTGCTGTTCCAAAAATTCCTAATGTAGCCGAAGCTAAAGTAGATTGCCAATAGGCTTTTTCTGTTAATGGATAATGGAAATAACCAGAGAAATATAAAAAGATAGCGCATGGGATAATTAAGAAAACAAAAGCCATGGCTGCTATATCTATAGCGCCAATGCCCTGCATATATCGGCCAACCATATTTACATTAATCCCATAAAACAAGGTCGCTAATAACACTAGGAGGGCATAAGAAAAATAATTCAAACTAATATTAGCACCCAGCCATACGAGTAAACATAATCCTATGAAACCAATAGATATACCAATTATTTGAATCGGTTTTACTTTCAATGCAAAAAAAGAAACACCTACGATAATTACAAAGAGTGGGGTAAGCGCATTCAAAATACCAGCCAATGCACTATCAATTTTTGTTTCGGCTATACAAAATAAATAAGCCGGAAAAAAACTTCCTAAAAAACCAGATAAAATTACCAAGCCTCGTTTATTACTAGGTATTCGTTGAACAGCTTTCCAGAAAAAAGGTAGTAAAACCAAGCCAGCACTGAGTAAGCGAATGGAGGCAACTTCATACGGACTTAAAACCTGCATACCACCTTTCATCAGTATAAAAGAACTACCCCAAATAATACAGAGTGCTGCAAAAAGCAGCCAGTTAAGTAATTTATTGGCCACAAATAATATTTGAGCAAAGATGCATGTTTTAGCGGGTAAATGAATATTTTTAGTAAAAGCATGCCATGCCTACAATACATTTAGCGAAGATTAGTACCCGAGCCCCCAAAAGTTGGGATAAAGAAAAAATAAAACTTAAAACAGCAACTCTAGTTGCAGCATTAAATGAGTTACAAAATTTGTTGTATGCAGAAAGTAAGCATAGTGTATTGGTGGTAATACAAGGTATGGATGCTAGTGGTAAAGATGGTGCAATCAGAAATATTTTCGGGCATCTAAATCCACAAGGCGTATTAGTACAGTCATTTAAAGCACCTACAACAGAGGAGCTGGCACATGATTTTTTATGGCGCATACATAAGCATGCTCCTGCCAAGGGAATGATACAAATATTTAATAGATCGCATTATGAAGATATTCTTATAACCCGTGTTCATAAATGGTGTGATGATAAAACAGCTGAAGCTAGAATACGCGCCATTAATGCATTTGAGACCTTATTGGAGAAACATAATAATACGCATATTCTCAAATTTTATTTGCATATTTCGCCAGAAGAACAACAGCAACGATTGAAGGAAAGGTTAGATGATCCCCAAAAGCAGTGGAAGTATAATGAGCAAGATTTTAGCGAAGCAAAGTTGTGGAAAGAGTATATGAAAATGTATGAAACCTGCTTTAATCAGTGTAATGAAATACCCTGGATAATTACCCCAGCCGATCAAAACTGGTATAAAGAGTATATCATAGCTTCTAAACTATACGAACTGTTGAAAAGTTTGAAGATGCGCTATCCGGGATTGAAAAAATAAATACTATTTTCATTATACCTAAAACCTGAATTATGGGAATGCTTAAAGAGTTTAAAGAGTTCGCCATGCGCGGTAATCTTGTAGATACTGCTGTGGCTTTTGTTATGGGTGCTTCTTTTGGTAAAATTGTGTCTTCGTTTGTTGATGGTATGGTAATGCCTTTAGTGGGTATGCTTACAGGCGGTATAGATTTTAATCAACAAAAATGGATATTGAAAGAAGGGGTAGCTGCAGTAAAAGACGCTACCGGCACCATTACTACGCCAGAAGTGGTAGAAGTTTCTGTTAAGTATGGTACTTTTATTACCAATTTATTGGATTTTATTATCGTTGCTTTTGCTGTATTTATGGTTATTAAAGCCATCAATAAAATGAAAAAAGCCGAACCTGAAGCGGCACCCGCCGGGCCATCCAGCACCGACGCGCTGTTGATGGAGATAAGGGATTCTTTGAAGAAGTAATCTTCAATCTACAATCTTTAGTCTGGTAACCTCATTTTTGATTGTAGATTCCAGATTGAAGATTTTCCTTGTGGATAATTATTTCCTAAAACCCTCTATTTCCATGCCTCTTTATGTTTCTTTGTAAAAAATCAGGAAAGTGAGTGCTGTTAATTACCAGATTAAGTTAGATCAGTTTGAGGGGCCATTCGATTTATTATTGTTCTTTATTGAGCGAGATGAATTGGACATTTATAATATTCCCATCACTAAAATTATCAATGATTTTCTTGAATTTATTCATAGTCAGGAAAAATTGAATATTGAATTAAGTAGCGAGTTTATTTTATTTGTTTCTACTTTAATGCGTATTAAAGCGCGTTTATTATTGCCAAGAAAAGAAGTAGATGCGGCTGGTAATGAAATTGATCCGCGACAAGAATTGATCGATAAAATTCTTGAGTATAAACGCTTTAAAGAAGCGGCTGCACAAATGGCGGAAATGGAAGCGATGCGGATGTTGATGGTAAAACGAGGTAATTTGCAAAAGGAGATTGCGGGTATTGGTGAAGAGGCTTCTGAGGGTTTGATGAAGGCATTTGAAAAAGTAATGCAGCGTGTGCATGATCGCCAAAATAAACCAGTACATACCGTTGTGCGCTACAACTATACCATGGAGGGTAGCCGCGATTATATGTTAGATTTTGTACAAAGAGGAAGAACCGTTGGTTTTGAAAAAGTATTTGATATTTGTGAAGATCGTATTCATGCGATATTTCTTTTCTTATCTATTCTAGAGTTATCTCAACAAAAATTTATGAAACTGATGGTTGGAGAAGGACGTAATAATTTCATTATTGAATGGAACGATAACAGAGAAGCCGAAATACAAGCAGAAGGTGTTTCAGAAGAAGATATGAATCATGAATAAAAAAAGGGGCTTGCCCCTTTTTTTATTTTACAACGATACTAGTGTCAATTAAAATACGTACCGCATCAGCAATACCTTGCGCATCATAGGCACATTCACGATGTAATTCTTTTGGTGTTCCGTGTTCTACTAAACGATCAGGTATACCTAAAATTTTAACATCGGCTTTATAGCCATGGGCATTCATAAATTCAAGCACGGCAGAACCAAATCCACCTACTACAGTGCCGTCTTCAACAGTCACAATTTTATCGTAGTTGCTAAATGCTTCATGTAATAAATCCTCATCAATTGGTTTTACAAATCGCAGATCATAATGAGCTGGATCAATGCCTTCGGTTCTTAGTTCACGAATAGCGGCTTGTGCAAAATTACCTGGATGACCAAAACTCAATATGGCTATATCTTTTCCGTCTTTTAGTTTTCTTCCTTTGCCAATGGGCAATTCTTCAAAAGCTGTTTTCCAATTAGGCATTACCCCCTCTCCTCGAGGATAGCGAATTACAAATGGGTAACTATTTTTGTCAAGCTGCGCAGTGTACATCAGGTTTCTTAATTCCTGCTCATTCATAGGTGCAGCAATTACCAAATGTGGTATACAACGCATATAAGGTATATCGTAACAACCATGGTGTGTTGGCCCATCTTCACCCACCAAGCCTGCTCTATCTAAACAAAACACAACAGGTAATTTTTGAATAGCTACATCATGAACAACCTGATCATATGCTCTTTGCATGAACGAAGAATAAATATTGCAGAACACACGCAAGCCCTGTGTGGCCATACCTGCACTTACTGTTACCGCATGTTGTTCGCAAATACCTACATCAAAAGCCCTACTAGGCATTTTCTCCATCATGAATTTTAAAGAAGAACCACTTGGCATGGCTGGCGTAACGCCCATAATTTTTTCATTCGCTTCTGCCAATTCAATCATGGTATGGCCAAATACATCCTGGTATTTGGGTGGTTGTGGTGTATCTATCTTCTTCTTAAAAATTTCTCCTGTTACTTTATCAAATAAGCCTGGCGCATGCCATTTGGTTTGGTCTTTTTCTGCCAATGCATAGCCTTTACCTTTTACCGTAACTATATGTAAAATTTTTGGCCCAGGCATATCCCTTAAATCTTTCAAAGTATCAACTAGCTTAGTGATATTATGCCCATCAATTGGCCCGAAATAACGCAATTTCAATGCTTCAAATAAATTGCTACTCTTGCTTACCACACCTTTTAAACTAGCTTCTAGTTTGCTCGCCATTTCTCTACTGAAGTTTTTGCCCACAGGTAATTTACCCATGAGGTTCCATACTTCATCACGTAATTTATTGTATGTTGGAGATGTACTAATATCGGTAAGATATTCTTTAAGCGCACCCACATTGGGGTCGATACTCATGCAGTTATCATTCAAAATAATCAACACATCGCTATCGGCTACACCTGCATGGTTCATAGCTTCGAAAGCCATACCCGCTGTCATCGACCCATCTCCAATTACCGCCACTGATTTTCTATTTTCACCCTTATGTTTGGCAGCAATAGCCATACCTAAGGCAGCAGAAATGGAAGTAGAAGAATGCCCTACGCCAAAAGTATCATATTCGCTTTCTGAACGTTTTGGGAAACCACTGAGTCCTTTATACTTTCTATTGGTAGCAAAATTATGGCGCCTGCCAGTTAAAATTTTATGACCATAAGCCTGATGACCTACATCCCAAACCAACTGATCATAGGGGGTATTATAAACATAGTGTAAAGCCACACTGAGCTCTACAACTCCTAAACTGGCTGCAAAATGCCCCCCATGCACACTAACTACATCAATAATATATTGCCTTAACTCATTACAAACTTGATGTAATTGCTCTCTACTAAGCTTTTTCAGATCAGCAGGCGAATCTATTTGCTTTAGCAGAGGTCCGGGTATAAATTCCATGTAAGGGTTGTTTAACGTACAAAATTACTTAGAACATACGGGAAAACAGATAGTTCGGCTAGAAAAACACTATTTTCTGCCAAACAGCTACCAATTTTGCCATTAATCCTATTTCGTAGTATCCCCGGAACTCTGTAATTTACCTTTGTTAAACATGAGAAATAAGAAAGTATTGTATTGGTGGTGCCATGTAAGTGGTTGGTTGCTCTATGGGCTAACCATGGTATTCTTTGCCTTTGTGTTTGATAGCAGCATTTCTAAGGTATTTTATCCTAAACTATTGGTTATCATTATCTCCGGTTTCTTTTATACCCATATGTTGCGCTTATCTATTAAGGCTTTTGGCCTTCGGCCGCCGGCATTGGCCCAAAAATGGTGGCAGTTTACGGTGCTTTTGATGAGCATTTTAGTACTTTTTAACCTTACGAATAGCGCCATTGCAGAATGGCTTCGTTTGTACGATCCTTTGCGTAAAGTGAGTGTTGAAAAAAGATTCTTAATAAATCTGGTTTCAGACTCTCCATTGATTTTGGTTTGGACATCAATTTATTATCTCTGGCATTATGTAGAATTAGGTACTAAAACAGAGATCCAAAAAGCCCGATTGGAGGGTATGGTAAAAGAACTGGAGTTGAAAACGATTAAATCGCATATTAATCCTCATTTTATATTCAATGCACTAAATAGTATACGTGCATTGGTTGATGAAAACCCTGAACGAGCGCGAACCGCCATTACAGAGCTGAGCAATATTTTACGGAGTAGTATGCAAGCCGAAAAATTAGAAACGGTTCCATTTGAAAGAGAACTAAATATTGTGAAAGATTATTTGGCTTTAGAACATATTCGCTTTGAAGACAGGTTACAGATTGAATATGATATTGATGAGGATACATTAGATCAACCAGTACCCCCCATGATGCTGCAAACACTAGTTGAAAATGCAATTAAACATGGTATCGGTAAACAAAAAGATGGCGGTTTAGTGCGTGTTATTTCCGACTTTAGGGACGATCATCATGAAGTAATTGTACAAAATTCTGGCGAATTGGGGGAGGATGCAAATCCTGAAGGCTTTGGGATTAGTAGTACCCATAATCGATTAAAATTATTATTTAGAGGGAAAGCTACTTTTCAAATTGCCAATATTCCCAATAACTTAGTAGAAGCAAAAATTATATTACCTGTAGCTGGGGTACACGCTTAAAAATTTTAACTTCAAATATGGCTATTAAAGCAATCATTATCGACGACGAACGTTTAGCAAGAAATGAATTAAAGAAACTCTTGCAAGATCATGGTGATATTGAGATTATAGAAGAAGCTGCGAATGCAGATGATGGAATTGAAAAAATAGAAACCCTAAATCCGGATTTAATTTTTTTAGATATACAAATGCCGGGTAAAACTGGGTTTGATTTACTAGCAGAAGTAGAAAAAGCGCCAAAAGTAATTTTTACAACTGCATATGACGAATATGCCATCAAAGCCTTTGAGGTTAATGCATTAGACTATTTATTAAAACCCATTGAACCAAAGCGATTATCAGATGCAATCCAAAAATTGCAGGCTGAACTCTTTAAAGAAAGTGTCGGCATAAATGGTTCAAATAGAGGTCCGCTTACTGAGCATGATCAAGTATTTGTAAAAGATGGGGAGCGTTGTTGGTTTGTAAAACTTGGCGAAATAAGATTATTTGAAAGTGTTGGTAACTATGCCAAAGTATTTTTTGGTACGAATAAACCACTGATCTTAAAATCGTTGAATGCTTTGGAGGAAAGATTAGATGATCGTATGTTCTTTAGAGCAAATAGAAAACATATCATCAACCTTCGTTGGATTGAAAAAATTGAACCTTATTTTAATGGAGGGTTATTATTAGACCTGAAGGGCGGAGAGAAAATTGAAGTAAGTCGCCGACAAACAGTAAAGTTTAAAGAGATGATGAGTTTGTAGTAGCCGCCCGCCTCGCGTGGGCGGGCACAGACCGTAGACCGTAGACGATAGACCATAAAAGAAGCATCATGAAAAAAATACTAAGTTTTATTACAAGCATGGCTATTGGTGCTGTAGTTTTTGCACAAGACATTCATGTAGTAATTAATGAACAAGAAGTAGGTAGAGTGTTAAGCACTTTAGCGGCAGATGATATGCAGGGTAGAAGGGCTTTTACACCTGGTATTGATAAAGCAGCTGCCTTTATTGCTGATGAGTTTAAGAAGAGTGGTTTGCAGCGGTTGAAGGGTAGTGAAAGCTACTTGCAAACCTTTACTATGATACGTCCTAAAATGTTGGGGTTAACTACAATTATTGACGGCCAATCAGTGGACATGAAAAATGTGGTGGCTATTACTTGTAAACCAATATTGCAGGTAACGGAAAAAACACCTGATTTTGAATTGGTACGTATTATGAAAGGTGCAAATTTTAGCACTGAGGCTAGAAAGTATGCTTCACTAGCTAAAAATTATATAGTATTGGTAGATACTTCATTTGCTGCCAATTTTGGCAGACTAGTATCGCTTAAAAACCAATTATTTGAATCGGATAAATCGGTGATTTTTATTTTAACATCAACGATACCCCAAACTTTTTCGGTAGATGCAAGACATGAGATCAGTAGTCAAACTTTGTCTAATGTAGTAGGTATCGTTCCAGGAAAATCTTTGGCCAATGAAATCGTAATCTTTTCAGGACACTATGATCATTTGGGGGTACGTAAAATTGCAGGAACAACTGATTCTATTTTTAATGGTGCGAATGATGATGCCGCGGGAACTACGGCTGTTATGGCTTTAGCAACTTATTTTGCGAAGCTAAATAATAATGAGCGTACCTTAATATTTGCTGCATTCACTGCAGAAGAAGTAGGCGGTTTTGGCGCTACTTATTTTTCTCGTCAGTTTAATCCGAATGATGTAAAAGCAATGTTTAATATTGAAATGATAGGCACAGAAAGTAAATGGGGCACAAATTCGGCCTATATCACAGGGTTTGAAAAAACAGATATGGGAAAAATATTGCAAAATAATTTAGCGGGTACGGGATTCAATTTTTACCAAGATCCATATCCCGATCAAAATTTATTTTATCGTTCCGACAATGCAACATTGGCCCGTTTGGGTGTACCTGCACATACCATATCTACTTCTAAAATGGATAGTGAGCCTAACTATCATAAGGTATCTGATGAAGTGAGTACATTGAATATTCCCAACATGACGCAAATAATTCGTTCTATTGCCTTAAGTGCCAGAGGAATTATTGCAGGTAAGGAAACCCCCAGCAGGGTTGATATTTCAGGGTTACGATAATGCTTCAACTATAGCTTTTAACTGTTCGGGTGTAATGGGTTTAATAATGTAATCTGAAACTTCTGCTATTTGCTTAGCTCTTTTTGTGTCTATCGGATCCATCGATGAACTCACCATATATAGTGTTATCTTTTTCCCGATCTGAGGTTTTAGTTGAATATATGTTTCTAGAAACTGCCACCCATCGATTATTGGCATATTAATATCTAGAAATATTAGATCAGGAATCGCATCATTATTACCAATATTAGCTGATAAATAATTGAGCGCTTCTTTGCCATCTGAAAACTGAAGGATTTTTGTGGCTAGTTGTTCCGCTTGAATATTGCGTGTTATTGCAAACTGATATACTTCGTCATCATCTATAATACAGATCGTTAAAGCTTTTTTCATGTTAGTATAAAATTCATCATAATTATATTTCCTAGCTCTATTGCTTTAGTGATGTATGCGATTCATTATTACTCATCCATACTATTTTTTACTGACCGCAAGTTCATGCAAATAACATTAAGAGTTCATAAAAGTTTTATTGAATTAAATTTTTTTTTTAGGGTATATGGAATTGCCTAATAATGGTATGTTGATTTATAGCGTGGCAACATAGATGAAATTGTTTTGGTTACGTTTGCGAAAACGTTAGCATTATTTTTTAAATCAAATATTGTTTTGAAAAAAGGGTGTATGCTCAATTAGAAGAAAATTAGGATAACCAAAGTTGGGTTCTTTGTTAGGAAGAAAAATATGCAGTAAAGGCGATCTATAAGCATTAATATTGATGTACATTTAAGGATATGGCTACTATTTATTTTTTAATGGGCGTGG
>JBDKJW010000072.1:0-11873 GCA_039796395.1 Bacteroidota bacterium | reverse complement strand
CGATAATTGAGCCGGAGCTATTGTGGTAGGAAGATAGGTTGAAAGCCAGTTATAACTAATCGTCATGTGTTGTACAAATCTATTTCCGCGAAGGTAAGGAAAGTCCGTGAGCAGAGTCGATAAGCCGGTCAATAAGAAAGTCAGTAAGCCAGTCAATAGGAAAGTCCGTGAGCAGAGTCGATAAGCCAGTCAATAGGAAAGTCAGTAAGCCAGTCAATAGGAAAGTCAGTAAGTTGGACTTGGCTTACCGACTCCCGGACTTTCCTATTGACTTTCTTCTGGACTTTCTTTTAGTCTTTTAATCTCAAACTGCACCCCTTCTTCCTAAAAATCTTTCTGCACATCAAATTGTGGATTGTGCGGAATAAAAGCGTAAAACTTTTGAAAATAGTGGATAAGCTTGGTAAATTGTGTGAATAGAAGTGGGTTTATTGTGAACGAAGGGTGTATCGGTGGTGGATTAATATAGATCAATAAAATATTTTTACTACCCATTTGATGCACTTATATTCGCTCCCCTTTATTCGCAGGAAACAATTTCTTAACAAAGGAAAAATTCCGCTGAAAAAAGAGCCCATTACTAACGCATAGATTTTTTAACACCATGGATATTACCAGTTTCAATAAGGAACGCAAGAGAAGAAGCACATCAGTTGATTTGAGTACCATGGTTTACGGCAAGGTTCCTCCACAAGCAAAAGAGCTAGAAGAGGCTGTATTAGGGGCCGTAATGTTGGAGAAGAGTGCATTTGATACGATTACCGAGATTATTAAGCCCGAGTGTTTTTATGTTGAAGCACACCAGCATATTTTTAAAGCTATGCAAGGTCTTCAACAAAAGAATATTCCGATTGATATTCTTACCGTTGTAGAAGAGTTGAAATTTAGAGAACAACTCGATTTAGTTGGTGGTCCCTACTATGTTACCAAACTTACCAATACAGTAGTATCTACCGCTAATATTGAAGCACATGCACGTATTGTGTTACAGAAATTTATTCAGCGTGAGTTGATTAGAATAAGCGGAGAAATTATTGGAGATGCATATGAAGATAGTACGGATGTATTTGATTTGCTCGATGATAGCGAAACTAAAATGTTCAATATCACCAATAATTATTTAAAGAAAAACTTTGAAGATATTGGGAATGTATTGGTTAAAACCATCAATAGAATTGATGAGTTAAGAACAAAAACAGAAGAGATTTCTGGTGTGCCAAGTGGCTTTAGTAGCTTAGATAGAATTACTTATGGATGGCAGCCTACGGATTTAATTATTTTAGCAGCAAGACCATCGGTGGGTAAAACTGCTTTTGCTTTAAATTTAGCGCGACATGCAGCTTTACACCCTACAAAGCCTATTCCTGTTGGGTTTTTCTCGCTAGAAATGAGTGCCTCTCAATTGGTGCAACGTATTTTGAGTGCCGAGAGTGAGATTAAAATGGAGAAGATTAGCAGGGGTAAACTAGAAGAATATGAATACCAACAGTTGCATAGTAAGGGTATTAAAAAATTAGAATCTGCGCCCATATTTATTGATGATACAGCTGCGCTAAATATTTTTGAATTCAGGGCAAAAGCCAGGCGATTGGTTAATAAACACAATGTGGGCTTGATATTAATTGATTATTTACAGTTGATGAGTGGCAGTGGTGATAGAGGTAGTAATCGAGAACAAGAAATCAGTAATATTTCTCGTAACCTTAAGGCATTGGCTAAAGAATTGAATGTGCCGATTATTGCTTTGAGTCAGTTAAGCAGAGCTGTTGAAACGCGTAAGGAAAGTAAGATGCCGCAATTGAGTGATTTGCGTGAATCGGGTGCAATTGAGCAAGATGCGGATATGGTGATGTTTATTTATCGCCCCGAATATTATGAACTCATGAATAATGAAATGGGTGAAAGTACAAGTGGTGAAACCCATATTCGTATTGCAAAGCATAGAAATGGTTCCTTAGAAACCGTTAAGCTTAGGGCTCGTTTAGATATTCAAAGTTTTGAAGAATGGGAAGATGGTAATAATAGTAATGGTAACAGCTGGAAACCTATTACGCCCAATCTCCCGGGTGCCGGCGGATCAGGTAACGAGGGTAGTAAATTCTTTATTCAAAAAGGTAGTCGGATGAATGATGGTACTGATTTTGATGAGGGTATCGATGCCGATCAACAATCTCCTTTCTGATAATTTTTTACTATGATAAATAAAGTAAAACTTGTCATTTATTTTCTTTTTTTATCATGCTGTAGCTTGTTTGCACAAAAGCCAACCTTTACGCCTATTGTATTTGTACATGGCTTTTTAGGTAGTGGTGATACTTATGCCTCCCAATTTCAACGTTTTCAAGATGTTGGTTATAGTAACGATCAATTATTTGTATACGATTGGAATAGTATTGGTGCAAGAGTAAATAATAGTGCAAAGCTCGATTCTTTCATTCAAGTTGTATTAAAAAAAACAGGGGCTAAAAAAGTAAATTTAGTCGGACATTCAGCAGGCGGTGGTATTGGATATGCATATTTGAATGATTCGATATATGCTACACGGGTAGAGAAATATGTACATATTGGTAGTAGTAAAGCTGCTGGGCCTGCGGGCAAGCAACAACAAATTCCTACACTAAATATTTTTTCTCCAGATGATAAAATTGCCAAAGCAGGCGAGATTCCCGGTGCTACCAATAGTGAGCAAAAAGGAAGTGATCATTACCAAGTGGCTACTTCGCCGCAAAGTTTTGTAGTCATGTATCGTTTCTTCAATGGCAGCGAACCTCCATTAGTTGAAATGGTTTTATCCCCTTATAATCGTATTTCTGGAAAGGCCTGTATACTAGGAGAAAATACTCCGTTAGTAGGTGCAAAAATTGATGTATATCCCATAGATTTAAAAAAAGGAAAAAGGTTGAAAAATATTCCTGAAGCTAGCTTTGTTACAGATTCAGCAGGTAGTTGGGGGCCATTTAAATCAAAGTTATTTAGAGCATATGAATTTGTGTTACAACCAGGTAATAATCAACGAAATGTATATTATTACAGACAAGGCTTTATAGAACCAGATAACCTAGTTTATTTAAGAGCCTTGCCTACTACAGGAATGACCTCCCTGCTTTTAAAAATGTTACCTGCGAAAGATGAGCAATCTGTAATGGTTATTTTCACCAGCAACCAAGCTGTTGTATATGGAAGAGATAGTTTGGCAGTAAATGAGATGCCCATTTCTTCGGCAGTGAATACACCTGCTAGCAAAACAGCCATCGCCCAATTTTTATTTGATGATGGCGATAATACAACAAGCGGTAATAAAATAGCAGCTTTCAATGCGCTTCCTTTTATGAATGGGGTAGATTTTTTTATTCCTTCAAATGAAGAAAAGCCTATTCATATTTATTTTAATAATCGACATATATATTTGCCTCGTCGCAAATCTGATACAGAAGGTATTATGGTTGTAGTACTTAACTAATAGCCCATGCAGCTTCCCTATTTTTTTGAACCTTTATTACCCGCTGCGTCTGCATTATTTACTGTTTCTGAAGAAACGAGCAAACATTGCGCGCAAGTGCTTCGGATGCATGCTCAGGAAAAAATATTGCTTACCAATGGAGAAGGATTATTGAGTGAAGCAACGATAGTAACTCCCGACAAAAAAAGAATGGTGGTGCAAACGAGTATTGCCGAAAAAAAACAAAGAGCAGCCGTTGAAAATGTATTGGCTATTTCTTTTGTAAAAAACCCATCTCGTATAGAATGGCTATTAGAAAAAATTACGGAAATAGGGATAACGGAAATTATTCCGCTTATTTGTGAAAGAACAGAGAAAATAATATATAAGCAAGAGCGATGGAATAGCATTTTGATATCGGCTATGTTGCAAAGTAAACAAGTATATAAACCTATACTGCGTGAGCCAACAAAGCTGAATCAATTAGTAGCCGAAGATTTTGAAGGAACATCTTTTATAGCCCATTGTATGGAAGATACATTGCCCATTAAAAGTTACTTGCCATTGAGTGCTCGAAGAAGGGTTCTTATTGGCCCAGAGGGCGATTTTACAGAAAAGGAAGTAGAGCAAGCCGTTACCAAAGGCTTTTTGGCATTGGATTTGGGAACTAATCGTTTGAGAACTGAAACGGCCGGATTGGTGGCTATTACCTTACTACAAAATCATTAAATTGTACCCTCATGCTATGCGAAAATTAATACTGCTTTTACTGCTAATTATAGGTTTTTTACAAAGCTGCGATCGATTTAAAAAAAAGAAAGAACCGGTTGTTCGTGATACTACAATCACAGAAACTACTTCTTTCAATACATTATTTTTTGATAGTAGTGCTATCAATAATTTCTTGAATCAATATCCTGAATACGCTTCTTACAAACAACAGTTTATTGATTTTTATACGCACCGAAATTTTGAATTAGCTTGGTTTGATTCAACAGGATTATCGGAGCAGGCACATAATTTTTATAATTTACAAAGTAATTATATTGGTAATATTGGAGACAGTGCTATTCATAATTTGGCATTACAAAATGTATACGACTCATTGAACCTCAAAAGATTTACGCCAATAAGTAATGATCCGATGGTTGCCAACACAGAATTATTATTAACCGGACAATTCTTTAGATACGCTTCAAAAGTATATGGCGGAACAGATATTGATGCGGCTGAGTTGGGGTGGTTTATTCCACGTAAAAAAATTGATGTAACAGCTTTATTAGATACATTGATAGACAAAAAAGCAACTACACCAGAACAGTATGTGCCCCTCAACGATCAATACAAAAAATTAGAAGTATTGGTACCCGTGTATGTAAATATGCAAAAACAGGAATCTGCTGACACCATTTTATTTGTGCCAAAGCCACTGCGGAAGGGCGATTCATTGGATATTATTGTACAAATTAAACAACGGTTGAATTTACTGCAACCTGCTATAGTATTGGATACTGCTGCCTTATTTGATACCACCCTCGTAAGGGCTACCAAGCGATTTCAGCGCAGTATGGGCTTATATGTAGATGGCGCCATTGGTAATAGAATGATAGCAGAATTAAATGTGCCAATACAAAAGCGTATTCAACAATTATTAGTGAATATGGAGCGTATGCGTTGGATGCCACCTGAAAAAGATAGTAATTATATTATTGTAAATATTCCTGAATATAAAATGCACGTGTATGATAGCGCCAAACTTGCATTTGATATGAATGTGATTGTAGGTTCTGCTATTAATAGCACTGTTATTTTCAATGGTAATTTAAAATACGTTGTGTTTAGTCCGTATTGGAATGTGCCAGAAAGTATCGTAAAAAAAGAGATTATGCCAGCTATGGCGAAAGACAAAAACTATATTGCCAGAAACGAGATGGAGATTACGGGCTACAGTGGTAAAATGCCGATTGTAAGACAGAAGCCGGGTAATAAAAATTCATTAGGACTGGTTAAATTCTTATTCCCCAATAACTATAATATTTATTTTCATGATACCCCTAACAGAAATTTATTTAGCCAATCGAGCCGAAGTTTGAGTCATGGTTGTATTCGGTTAGGAGAGCCTAAGAAGTTTGCGCAGTATTTACTAAGGCAAGATAGTGCTGTATGGAGTAGTAATAAGATAGATAGTGCTATGCATTTGGCCAAGGAGAAGTGGGTAACACTTAAAAAACCAGTGCCTGTTTTTTTAGTTTACTTTACAGCTTGGGTTGATAAAAATGGGATATTGAATTTTAGAAAAGATATTTACGGTCATGATGAAAAAATGGCTACTAAACTATTCAGTAAATAAATAGGGTTATGCAGATTATTGAAGTAAAGGATAAAGGGTTAGTTAAAGATTTTTTAACGGTAAATGTGTTGATGAATGTAGCGAACCCAAATTATATTCGCGTGCTTGATAATGAAGTAGAGGAAGTGTTTGATGCAAGCAAGAATAAGCAATTTAAATATGGTACAGCTTGTAGGTGGGTTGCAAAAACGGATAGTGGTGATTTGATTGGACGAATAGCAGCTTTTACGAGTTCAAAATATATTAACAAGGGAACTGATTTTATAACCGGTTGTATTGGCTTTTTTGATTGTATTGATGACCAAGCCACCGCAAATGTATTGTTTGATACGGCGCAACAATGGCTAAAGCAGCAAGGAGCCGAAGCAATGGATGGCCCTGTTAATTTTGGTGATCGGGATAAATGGTGGGGATTGATGGTAGAGGGTTTTGAGCAAGAGCCTATGTATGGAATGAGTTTCAATCCTGATTATTACGAAAAACTGTTTGGCGGGTATGGTTTTCAAAACTATTATAATCAGTATTATTATTACATGAATGTGGATGATCCATTACCACCTCGTTTTCCGGAGCGGTACGAAAAATTTAATAATAAGCCTGGTTATTCGGCCAAGCATGTGAAATTGAATGAGTTGGATAAATACGCTGGTGATTTTGCTACGGTGTACAATGCCGCTTGGGCGCAACATGGGGAGGCTAAAGAAATCACAAAAGAGCAAGTGATAAAGTTATTTGGGAAAATGAAACCAATTATGGATGAGCGGGTTGTATGGTTTGCGTACTATAAAGAGGATCCAATAGCCATGTTTATTAATCTTCCCGATCTTAATCAATATTTCAAACATTTTAATGGAAAGCTTGGGTGGATGGAGAAGCTTCATTTGTTGTGGATGAAATGGAGAGGTACGAATAAGCAATTAACGGGATTGGCTTTTGGGGTGGTGCCCAAATATCAGGCTTTGGGAGTAGATAGCTATTTAATTTATGCTTGTGGGTTGAATTTGCAAGGCAAAGGTTGGTATCATCGCTATGAGATGGGTTGGGCAGGCGATTGGAATCCGAAAATGTATAATATTTATAAGAGTTTAGGCGGAAAGCAAAGCCGACGCATGGTAACTTATCGCTATATTTTTGATGATAAATATCCTTTTGAAAGGCATCCGATAATGGAATATAAATAAGTTATATTGCAGGTTCGTATATGGAGAATTTTATAGTTTCAGCCCGTAAGTATCGCCCTCAGAATTTTAATACTGTTGTGGGGCAATCGCATATTACCACTACGCTAAAAAATGCGATCAAGCATAACCAATTAGCACATGCTTTTTTGTTTTGCGGTCCGCGTGGTGTGGGTAAAACTACCTGTGCTCGTATTTTAGCCAAAACAATTAATTGCACCAATCAAACAGCAGAGGGAGAAGCTTGTAATACTTGTAATAGTTGTGTTTCATTTGATGCTGGATCTTCTTTGAATATTCATGAATTAGATGCCGCCAGTAATAACTCGGTAGATGATATTCGGGTATTGGTGGAGCAAGTGCGTTTTGCACCACAAGCAGGTAAATACAAAGTATATATTGTAGATGAGGTACACATGCTCAGTGCCAGTGCGTTTAATGCCTTTTTAAAAACATTAGAAGAGCCTCCTGCACATGCTATTTTTATTTTAGCTACTACGGAGAAGCATAAAATTTTACCAACTATTTTAAGTCGCTGTCAGATTTTTGATTTTAAACGTATTACGAATAATGATACCGTAGTTCACTTGCAAGAGATTGCAGAGAAGGAAGAGATAAAGGCAGAGAAAGCAGCTTTACAAATGATTGCGCAGAAGAGTGAAGGTTGTATGCGCGATTCGTTGAGTATTTTAGATAAGATTGTGAGTTTTACCAATGGTGAAGTAACCTATCAAAATACCTTGGAGCATTTGAATATATTGGATGAAGATTATTTCTTCCAATTATTGGAATGCATGTTGAAGCAAGATATGGCTGGTGCGATGGTATTATTTGATACAATTAATAGAAAAGGTTTTGAGGGAGATTTGGTGTTAAATGGATTCGCTGAGTTTATCAGGAATTTGTTGGTTTGTAAAGATCCGCAGTCGGCGGCTTTATTAGAAGTGGTGGAGGGTATGGAGCAGAAATATGTAGCGATGGCTGCAAAAGCGGGTATGGCTTATTTAATAAGTGCGTTGAATATATTGAATGAAGCTGAGATCAATTTCAAAATGGCGCGGAATAAACGATTGCATGTTGAGTTAGCATTGATTAAACTTAGTTTTTTACAGCAAGCCATTGATATGGCTGTTGATAAAGGAGCTGTTATTAAAAAAAAACGACTTGATGCACCCATTGCGTTAAGAACAAAGTCGATACAACCTTTAGCACCCACTCATTTGCCTACAGCGCAATCTGCTACACCAAGTAATGGCGCTAAGTTTTATGTAGAGCAGCCTGTACATACACCTATAAAGCAAGTAGCTCAAACAACAACTATTCCTGCACAAAAGCCATTACCCGCTGTAACCAATGGCAGTAAAAAATCTTTATTGGATGTATTAAAGGAGAAAGCAGGTGAACGATATGCAGTTCAAGAAGTAAAGGAGGCGGAAGCACTTACGAAAGAAAGATTGATGCAGTTTTGGGAAAAATATAGCGAATCGTTATTGGCACAACAAAAACATTCGGCCGCAGGTACTTTTAAAATTGCTGCTGTAGAAATTGATAATGATATTCATTTTACGGTTACTGTTTCTGCCATAACAGCCCAAAAATTTATTGAGCAAGAGAAAATGGTTTTGTTGGATCAATTGCAAACATCGTTTAATAATCGATCAATAGGGTTTACGGTTTTAGTAGCTGCTACTGAACAAACAGATGTTCCGCTTCATTTAAAATTAAGCAGCAGGCAAAAATTTGAGCGTATTGTTGAACAGTATCCTTTAGTAAAAGAATTAAAGGATAAATTAAGATTAGAGATTGATTATTGAGTAGGGTAAGGGTAATAGGTAATAGGGGATAGGGTGTGAGGTAGAAGGTAGAAGGTGTGAGGTAGAAAGTTTATAGCGTTTATCAAGTTTATATTGTTACCGACCCTGTGGGTGTTACCCTGTATACAGCGGCAGAGTTGAAGGGGGCGAATATTAATAGTAAATCGTATGTACCAAAAATTCAACATAAAGATAGGGCAAGAAATTTCTTTATTGCGTAGGATAAGTATGGTTTCCTTGCTATTCATAACTGCATGCACCACAAAGAAAAGTGACGATAAAATTGCTTTCGATATAAAGGTAGAGCAACCTATTATAGAAGAAAAAACACGGAGATTTACAGAAGCACATATTACTGGTGATACTTCTTTTTTGAATAATATTTTTACTGCAGATGCGAGGGTATTTGCGCCGGGTGCTTCAACAGTTTCAGGTAGAAGTGCTATCGCTGTTATGAATAACGAATATGTTGGTTATGGAATTAAATCTTTTAAAGAAGCAACTACGTTCATGTATGGTAGCGGCGAGTATATTATTCAAGAAGGTAACTACGCGATGCAATATGGGAAAGATAATGTGCTTGAAAAGGGTAAGTTTATCAATATTTGGAAGGCTGTAAATGGCGACTGGAAGCTTTGTGCTAATATTTGGAATACAAATCCCTAGAAGTACAATTGCAAATAGCTATCTCTTCCCACAATCATTGCAAACGATAATTATATTCTCAGCAAACTTGGGACTGATACTGCTGCGTTTACCGTTTACTTCAATCTCAATTAAATCGTCGTATTCTTGCTTGGCTTTTACTTTGATGGATTGGTTAAGAGATAAGCCAATACGATCAGCATATTTTAAAAAAGTAGTGGAGTTATCTTTTACGCCAACCACTTTGCATTGATGCCCCACTTCTTCTTCCAATAATGTTTTTTTACTTAATGTTATAATTTCTCCTTTTGCATTGGGTATACTATCTCCATGTGGGTCGATGGCCGGATAGTTAAGATATTGATCGAGCTTATCAATCAATTTTTTTGATTGTATATGTTCTAACTGCTCTGCCACTTCATGTACTTCATCCCAGCTAAATCCTAGCTTTTCAAATAAGAAAGTTTCCCATAAACGGTGTTTACGAACAATATCTACCGCAATTTTCTTTCCTTCTTTGGTGAGCGATGATTTTCCATATCGTTCATAGTGGATGAGTTTTTTCTCTTTTAACTTTTTAAGCATATCATTTACAGTAGCTGGCTTAAGCCCCAGTTGTAGCGCCATTTCATTGGTACCAGCTTCTTTTTTATAGCCATCTTCCAGCGTTAGCTGGAATAAAGCTTTTAAATAATTCTCTTCTGTAAATGATAACATATTACAATAGTAAGCAAAAAATCTAAAAATATTTGTTAGACTAGTCTAACTTTTATAATTTTACGCATATAACAAAATGAATAAGGCTATATTTTATATGGTGTTGGGGGTATGTTGCCTGCCTATTTGGGGATTATCGCAGCGGGATACTACGATGAGCGGTATATCGGCCGAAGTTGTGGTTACGGGTACGATGAAAGAAGTAAAGCGCGTTGAAAGTCAAGTCCTGTGCCAGTTGAATTGTACAGCGCAGCCTTCTTCAGAAAAAACCCCACCCCCAATATTTTTGATGCCATGCAACAGATCAATGGGGTGCGGCCACAATTAAATTGTAATGTGTGTAATACGGGCGATATAAGAATCAACGGCTTACCAGGGCCTTACACAATGGTGCTTATAGATGGCATGCCGATTGTTAGTAGTTTGAGTACAGTGTATGGTTTATCGGGAATTCCGAATGCATTGGTAGAGCGCATAGAAGTGGTAAAAGGGCCAGCTTCTTCTTTATATGGTAGCGAAGCAGTTGGTGGGTTAATTAATATTATTACCAAAAAACCTGTAGGTACGAATACGATTATAGCGGAACTAATGGGAACGAGCTGGGGTGAAATAAATGCGGATATCGGCTTTACAAATAAAGTAGGTAAAAACAGTAGCGTATTAACAGGCTTGAATTATTTTGGATTCAATAATAGGGAAGATAAGAATGGAGATGGATTTACCGATATGCCTTTACAAAATCGATTCTCAGCTTTTCAAAAATGGAATTTTCAACGCAAGCAGGCACGGGTAGCTACAATTGCTGGAAGGTATTTTTATGAGAATAGATGGGGGGGAGAGATGAATTGGAATGAATTGTACAGGGGAACGGATATAGTTTATGGTGAAAGTATTTATACACGTAGAATTGAATTCATTGGCAATTATCAGCTTCCGCTAAAAGAAAAAATAATGTTTTCTTTTTCC
Organism: Bacteroidota bacterium; assembly: GCA_039796395.1. Classification (GTDB taxonomy): domain Bacteria; phylum Bacteroidota; class Bacteroidia; order Chitinophagales; family Chitinophagaceae; genus Sediminibacterium. Next base: position 764 of record JBDKJW010000072.1, on the reverse strand, counting down.
TATAATCGGCATCAGCAAGATAGTAGATATGGTACAAGTTCCTATATCGCTGATCAACATATTGGGTTTGCCCAATATGGGATAAAACTATTCGAAAGCACGATTTTTTAGTAGGTACGGCATTTAGATATACTTACTACAACGATAATACACCCGCTACTGGGGCGCCATCGCCTGATAAGTTGGGCGTGAATCCGCAAAGAATTTCTTTACCCGGTGTTTTTGTGCAGAATGAAATTCGATTTACAGATAAGCATAAGTTATTGTTAGGTTTGCGGTATGATTATAATTCGGTACATGGTAATATCATTACTCCGCGTGCGAATAAATGCAGGTACTGGATTTAGGGTAGTAAATTTATTCACGGAAGATCATGCGGCTTTAACGGGGGCTCGACAAGTTATTGTTAAAGAAGATTTGAAACCAGAGCGTTCTTATAATATTAATTTGAATTATACAAAACGTTGGTTTGGGAAAGATGGTTCAACTTTTAATCTTGATCTTACTTCATTTTATACCTATTTCAACAACAGAATTATTGGTGATTTTGAAACCGATCCTAATCAAATTATTTATCAAAATTTGCAGGGATATGCAGCGAGTAAAGGGGTATCTGCTAATATGGATTATAGAACTGCAGGTAGGTGGAAACTCAGTACTGGCGCTACTTTTATGGATGTTAGCATAACAGAGAACGGTGTTAAAGAACAGCAACTTTTAACAGAAAGATTTACGGGTACCTGGACGATATCTTATACATTTCC
>JBDKJW010000071.1:0-10741 GCA_039796395.1 Bacteroidota bacterium | reverse complement strand
AAAACTATTCGTCCGTTGAAAGACGGTGTTATTGCCGACTTTAATGCTGCGGAATTAATGATCAGGGAATTAATGAAAATGATCTATCCCAAAAAACCATTATTCCCACCTAGTTGGAGAATGGTTATTTGTATTCCTTCATCTATTACCGAAGTAGAAAAACGTGCGGTGCGTGATAGTGCTGAACAAGCAGGCGCCAAAGAAGTATATATGATTCATGAGCCTATGGCGGCAGCTTTAGGTATTGGCATTGATGTAGAAGAACCAGTTGGAAATAACCGTCATTGCATTAGCAGGTATTGTTTGTGATCAAAGTATTCGTATTGCCGGTGATGAATTTACCGCGGATATTATGGAAGCATTGCGTCGGTATCATAGTTTATTAATTGGTGAACGTACAGCAGAACAAATTAAAATTAATGTGGGTGCTGCTATGAAAGATTTAGATAACCCACCAGATGACATGCCTGTAAATGGTAGAGACTTGGTAACAGGTATACCCAAACAAATCATGGTAAGCTATCAAGAAATAGCAGAGGCACTTGATAAAAGTATTTTTAAAATTGAGGAAGCTATTTTGAAAGCATTGGAAACTACACCACCCGAATTAGCCGCAGATATTTATAGAAGGGGGCTGTATCTCACTGGTGGCGGGGCTTTGCTAAGAGGGCTCGATAAAAGATTAAGTGCAAAAATTAAATTACCTGTTTATGTTGCAGATGATCCATTGAAGAGTGTTGTACGTGGTACAGGTTTAGCATTGAAGAACTACCAGCGCTTCCCATTCATCATGCGATAGCATTTAGTTTGCTTTGAAAAATATATTTCTTTTTATACGGCAATACTTCAACTTCCTCAGTTTCTTACTGTTGCAAGTTGCATGTTTAGTATTATTAAGTTCCTCTAGCCAAACACATCAAACTGTTTTTGCCGAAACAACAGGTGAGCTTACGGGTAATATTAATGAACGCTACAGTAACCTAAGAAGTTATTTTACATTACGTGAAACAAATCGTTTATTAGCAGCAGAAAATGCGCGATTAAGAAATCAACTACCGAATAATTTTGAATGGCCGAACACGCAAAAAATTCAAAGGGTAGATACCGCCGTTATTGATACACTCGGCAGATTTAGAAAATATACTTATTTGCCTGCTATCGTTGCCGGAAACACATACACATTACAAAATAATTATCTTATTATTGAAAGAGGCGCCTTACAAGCTGTGAAAAAAGGCATGTCGGTGGTTGGCACTAATGGCATCGTAGGTGTAGTAGTAGAGGTAACAGATAATTATAGCAAGGTTATGAGTTTACTACACCACAATAGTAAAGTTAGTGCCATGCTAAAGAAAGATAATAGTGCTGGAAGTATTGAATGGGATGGTGCAGATCCTAGTTATTTATTGATGCGTAATGTTACCAAAAGCGCGAAAATAACAAATGGTGATTCAGTTATTACAAGTACCTATTCAGCAAATTACCCTTCTCACCTACTAATAGGTATGGTTGCGGGCATCATCCCCGACCCATCATCTAATTTTTATACATTGAAAATTAAAACTGCCACTAATTTCTATACCATACAATTTGTAAATGTGGTTGAAAATACCCGTTTTAACGAAAGGTTACAGTTAGATAATAGCGTAAAATAATCATGAGTACCCTCATTAAAAATATTATACGATTCATACTGTTTATAGCCGTACAGGTATATATTCTCAATCAGATACCACCGATACATCGGTTTATAGTTCCTTATTTATATTTCCTATATATTATTTGGCTTCCTTTTACGCTTAACCGCTTTAGCCAAATGCTTATTGCATTTATATTTGGTTTAACACTAGATATATTTACGGGTACGATGGGTTTACATGCCGCCGCATGTGTATTAATAGCCTATATAAAACCTTTTTTATTAAGCTTGCTAATTCCGCAGGAAACTACCGAACAAAGCTACGCCGAACCCAGTATTAGTAGCATGGGGTGGGCGCCTTATAGTTTATACGCCGGCTTACTTACTTTCATCCATCATTTTTACCTGGTATTTCTTGAGTGGCTTCAATTCGGAAGTTTCACTTATTTCTTAGGTAAAGTAGCTGCTACCACAGGCATTAGTATGTTATTAATCTTGGTTACCGAAATGCTCTTCACCCGTAAGGCTAAGTACAGAACGAATAAGTAGCGGAAGAAGCTCGAAGGCATAAGGAGGAAGCTAGAAGGAATAAGAAAAAATATCTTACAGCTTATACCTTATACCTTACACCTAAAAAACAATGCTTACTTTTGTAATGGGAATTACCCCCCTCCTTCTATGTCTGTATTTAATCAAAGTCGTGGTCGTGTAATTCAGATCATCATCAGTGCTGTATTTCTTATTATTACTATTCAATTAATTAATCTTCAATTATTCTCCGCAAAGTATAAATTAGCTGCTGAGAATAATGCCATCTATCGAAAAATCGTTTACCCCGATAGGGGAATTATTTTCGATAGAACCAGAAAGCCATTACTTGAAAATATCATTAGTTATGATTTAATGGTAACACCCGCTGAAGCAAAAACAACTGATACTTTTACCCTTTGTGCCTTATTAAATATTGATACCGTTGAGTATAAAAAAAGAATACGGGATGCCATTTTTAAAAATACCAGTGTAAAGCCTAGCATTTTTGAACCTTTGCTTTCAACCGAGCTTTTTGCAAGATTAAGTGAGAATATGTACAAGTTCCCAGGTTTTGTATTGAGTGAAAGATCAGTTAGAAATTATCCTTACAATACAGCCGCACAATTACTTGGTTATATCGCAGAAGTTGATACTACATTCTTACGCAAGCACAAAGAAGAAGGTTATGAAATGGGCGATTATGCGGGTATGAATGGGTTAGAGCGAACCTATGAAAAAGTGTTAATGGGGCAAAGAGGTATCAAACGTTTTATCCGCGATAATAAAAGCAGAATACAAGGTCCTTATGAAAATGGCATGTTTGATACTGTAGCAATAGCTGGAAGAAATTTATTTACAAGTATAGATGTTGAAGTACAACAATTAGCAGAACAATTATTACAAAATAAAATAGGAAGTGCCGTAGCCATTAATCCGCGTACTGGCGGTATCATCGCTATGGTATCTAGCCCAACCTATAATCCAAATGTTTTAACAGGGAATGCGCGTAGAAGAAATTGGGGCCGAATGGTGATGGATACGGCTAAGCCTATGTATAACAGAGCTATTAAAGGTCAGTACCCACCGGGTTCAACATTCAAACCATTGGGTGCATTGGTTGCTTTAGACCAAGGATTAGTTACACCCTCTTATGGTGTAGGATGTGGAGGCGGTTATGCGGGTTGTGGTAGTGTATATGTACGTTGTGAACATAAGAATCCTGGTCATGCAGCTAACCTTCGCTTAGCATTAGCTAATTCTTGCAACTCCTATTTCTCCGATGTATTCCGAAAAGCTATCGATAATAAAAAATATGGTAATGCCACTAAGGGATATTTAAAGTGGAAGGAATATATGAATTCGTTTGGCTTGGGTGTACGATTAGATGTTGATTTACCTAGTGAAGACAAAGCCAGTATACCCGATACAGCGCGCTATAATAAAGACTTCGGCGGTAAAGGCAGATGGAATAGCTGTAGCATTCTTACCTTAGGTATTGGCCAGGATAGAATGACTGCAACCCCCGTACAATTAGCAAACCTTATGTGTATTATCGCAAACAAAGGGTATTATTATGCACCCCATTTTGTAGATAGCATCGAGCGAGAAAATGAGGAAGATAAAGAGATGCTAAAAAAATACCGTACTAAACATGTGGTAACACATATTTCCGACAGTGCCTATAAAGCTGTACACGATGGTATGCACGATGTAACCGTTTATGGTACTGCATCTGCTATTAGTATACCCGGCGTAGAATATTGTGCCAAAACTGGTACCGCACAAAATCCACATGGCAAAAACCATTCGCTTTTTGTAGCATTTGCGCCAAAAAAGAATCCACGTATAGCTGTTGCTGTTGTAGTTGAAAACGGAGGTTATGGATCTGTAGCCGCCGGACCCATTGCAGGCTTTATCATGGAAAAATATTTGAATGATACTATTAGTACTTCTGGGTTAAGTGAGGTAGATAGAGTAGCAAAAATAAATCTGATTCCAACTGCCATTAAACAATGGTATTATAGAAAAGATTCTATTCGGGCAGCTAAATTGGCCGAAGAAGAAGCTAATGCCAAATTAGAAGCTGCCGCTGAAGCAAATAGCAAAGCCAATACAGAAGCCCAATTAGAGTTAAATGCAAAACCGGTAGGCAGTAATGATACTGCTGTAAAAATAAAATCAAAATCGCCGTTGTTATTGCCTGAAGAGCAAAAGAAAAAATGGAAGGGAGGCAAGCCATGAGTAACAGACAAAAAGGTATTTCACAAGGCATAGATACAACCATCGTATGGCTTTATGCAATTTTGGTAATGATAGGCATTCTTTGCATATTTATGGTTGAGTATCGAAACGATGGGCATTGGCTACAAAGCTTCTTAAATGGTAAAACCAGCTATAGTAAGCAATTTATTTATGCAGGTGTATGTACGATTCTAGCAACATTTATACTACTAACCGACAGCAAATTCTTTACTGCTTTCGCCAATCTACTATATGCATTTGGTATACTACTAATGCTCTCCACTTTTGTAATTGGTAAAAACATAAACGGGTCAAAAAGTTGGATCCCTCTTTTCGGTGGCTTTAACTTACAACCCGTAGAGATTTGTAAAATATTTACGGCCTTAGCATTGGCTAAATTTTTATCCCGGCAAGAAACAGATTTCTCCAAACTAAAATCGCAACTAATAGCTGGCGTTATTACACTTTTACCAGCTATAATTTCTATCATACAGCATGAGGCGGGTATGGCTTTAGTGTACTTTTGTTTTTTCTTGGTTATGTTTAGAGAAGGGTTATCACCCACTATTCTTATTGTAGGGTTTTCTTTTGTAGCATTAATAATTTCAACCTTACTTATAGAGCCAAATACGCTGGCTATTATACTTACAGTAGGCGCCATTATTACAATATATTTACTCCGCAAACAATTTAAAAGAAGCAAAGGCTTACTTACCCTAATTATATTTATTTGGGCAGCCTGTGTAGGTATACAACGATTTGCGGTTCCCTTTATTTTTAATAATGTATTAGAGTGCTACCAGAGTGCACGGGTATATAGTGCTTTTGGCAAAGACTATAATTGTAGTGAAAATAAACGTTCTGCTAAAAAGAGTGACAAAGCACCAAAAAAACCAGACGATTATAATGTTCGTCAAAGTAAAATTGCCATTGGCTCAGGTGGTTTATTAGGTAAAGGCTTCTTAAAAGGTACGCAAACAAGAGGTAAGTATGTACCTGCACAATCAACAGATTTTGTATTTACCTCATTGGGTGAAGCTTTTGGATTTGTTGGTTGTTTAATTTTCTTACTGATTTATTTATTCTTCTTATTTCGAATTATTACCATTGCTGAAAGACAACGAAGTACCTTCAGTAGGGTTTATGCTTATAGTGTAGTAAGTATTTTGCTTTTTCATATTGCTTTTAATATTTGCATGACTATTGGTTTATTTCCATCACCAGGTGTAACATTACCATTGATTAGCTATGGTGGATCATCTATGGTTTCGTTCACGATTTTAATTTTCATCCTTTTGCGGCTAGATGCAGATCGGCAAATGGTATTACGCTAATAACCCATTCACATGCAAATTATCCCCCTGTCGGAAGGAAGTTTTACCATCGATAAAACCAAAGTATTTGTTCCTTTTGATACAGAGAAAGAGGAACTGAATAGCCGACCAATTGGTTCTTTATTAGTAGAAATTCAACCCTTTGTAATAATCACTTCAAAAGATATTATACTTATTGATACTGGTCTTGGTTATCACTTATCAACTGGTGAAATGCAACTGTATCATAATCTACAGAAGGCTGGCATCAATCCTTCACAAATAACTAAAGTATTAATTAGTCACTTACACAAAGATCATGCTGGCGGTATAACTATAAAACAAGCTACTGGTGAACGCTTTATTGCTTTTCCCTATGCCACTTATTATGTGCAACAAAGAGAGTTTGAATATGCTACAGGTATAGGTTCGGCCTCTTATATACCTGAAGATTTTTTATTGTTGGAGGAATTTAGCAAAGTGGTGTGGCTTCAAGAAGACGAAGGCCGTATTGATAATTATATCCGCTATGAACGCACGGGAGCGCATAGTAAATTTCATCAAGTTTTTTGGATAGAAGAGGCAGGTGAAATTATTTTCTTTGGAGGTGATGATGCACCACAGTTGCAACAAATGAAAAGTAAGTTTGTAGCCAAATATGATTATAACGGAAAGAAATGTATGGAACTACGCCAGCAATGGTGGGAGGAAGGAAAAAAAACAGGCTGGCATTTTCTATTCTACCATGATATTAATAGCCCTAGCTTTCGGCAATAACTAATTACCATCATTCATTTTCTTCATCTTTCGCTCCATAGTAGGATTATTCATTCTGCGATTCATCAATTCTTTACGCATCATATTATTAAAATTTCGATCAGCCGTAAATACACTGTTTACTCTTTCATCACTATTCAATATTTTTTTAAAATCTACGCTGTATTTTTTGCGAATACTTAATGCCTTCTCTTCAAAAACCAATTCACTATTCATGTTTTCTCTTCTGGCTTTCTTTAACTCATCTATATACGTATTATGCAATGGCCAAAATTTCTGTGCTTCTTCTGTAGTTAAGTTTAGTTGCTTGGTGATATAAGCGATTTTTAACGACTCAATCATAGCCATATTGGGCTTTTCGCGCTCCACTTTATCTTGCGCTTTAACTGCTGTGCTAAATAAGATCATCAACACAATGGCGATGGTATAAAAAAATGTTTTCATATTATTTTGTTTCAGGTTTTTCCCCTGCTTCGTTTAAATAATTCATTAATTCATCATCACTTAAACTTTCCACATTACCGCTAGCTTCAGGTACATCAATTTCCGTATTCAATTCATGCCCGGCGCCGCCTACAGTATTTGTAGCAAGGTATTGCTGTAAGGCTTCTTCTGGTAATTTGTTTAACTCGGCAGATACATCTATTTTGTTATAAGTAGCCAAATCAAATGATGATGCGGGTTTATTATCGGTAAATAAGAATGCACCCGTAACCAATATGCCAGCCACAGCTGCCGCAGCTGCATAGCTAACTAGTTTACGCCAGCCAGGCATTCCAACAATCTTTGCTTTATCTGTATTGCGTTTAACGCTAAAGGAATTAAAATACCCCTCGGGAAGCATAAAAACAGGCTTACGAGAAATAGTAACCAACAGAGGAGCAACCGTTTTTAATTCCTCTTCCCAACGCACTCTTTCCATCATTTTCTCCGGAAACTGCATAAAAAAACTTTCGGGCATTTTATTTGGCCCATCAGGTCCTTGTTTTATATGATCTAAAAAGTCCATAATCATTCATTTAGACAGCCCTCAAACCCTAAAGTTTAATGGGCTTTAACATATTCTTCAATTTTTTTAGCTGCATGATGATAGCTGGCTTTTAAAGCCCCTTCAGAAGTATCAAGTATTTTACTTATATCCGCATAGCTCATCTCATCAAAATACCGCATATTAAACACAATTCGTTGTTTTTCAGGGAGTTGCTGTATCGCCAATTGTAATTTCCACTCAAGCTTTCTTTCGTCAAAATAAGCATCCGCTTTAACCTTATTGCTTAACCCTTCGCTAACCTCGTCGAAATCAACAGCCGACTTTCTCTTCTGTTGCTCTAAATAACTCAAACTTTCATTGGTCGCAATTCGATACAACCAAGTATATAGCTGGCTATCTTCCCTGAAATTATCCAAAGCTCCCCAAACTTTGATAAATACATTTTGCATTACATCATTAGCGTCTTCATGCTCTACTACTAACCTGCGTATATGCCAGTATAGTTTTTCTTGGTATTTTTTTACCAATAAAGTATAAGCCCTCTCTTTTGAATCAGGTATTTTGAACGCTAATAAGAGCTCTTGATCCGCTAAATGCATGCAGTAGGGTTATGCTTGTTTGATAAATTTAAGCGACAAAGGTTTAAAGCAACTCATTTTTTTCATAAATTCCGAGTTATATGCCCAGATCTGCCTTTACACAAGCCTTTAAAAGAAATGTAACTGATAAGTATACCATTTACAATAGTTTATTCTCTGCATTGCCATTTTCTGGCATTGCAAATGTTGGGGCTCTATTACCTATCCTTTTACAAGCTTGTATAGATGGATATGAAGCAAATAAATCGCCACAAGAAATTATTGATGAATTCTTTTTAAAACATACATCCGTAATTGAGGAAAAAAATAAGATTGATCGACTATTTAAGTTTGTTCAATATATTGAACGTCAAGTAGTACTTTTCGATGCAATTGAGGATGCTGCTTTTGATACGGTAAATAATTTAGGCGGTCAGGGTAGCCTCAAAGCCCTGTATAATGAAGCCTTCTTTGCAGCAAAAGTACCAGCACTTAAAGAAAAATTAAAGCAATTTAAAGTTCGTATTGTTCTTACGGCTCATCCTACTCAGTTTTATCCTGGTAGTGTATTAGGTATTATTCATGATTTAGGGGAAGCTATTGCAAAAAATGACTTTCAAACTATCAATCTTTATATTCAACAATTAGGTATTACACCCTTCTTTAATAAAAAGCAACCTACCCCATTAGATGAAGCACAGAACTTAATGTGGTATTTAGAAAATATTTTGTACCATTCTATTGGCAATATTTACAATTTTATTCAACGGGATATTTTTGAAGGAAATTATGAAGCGAGTAATCCATTTATTGAATTAGGTTTTTGGCCAGGTGGCGATAGAGATGGTAACCCATTTGTTGATGCAGCTACTACTATTAAAGTAGCAGAAGCCTTGCGCAGCGCCATTATTGTTTGTTATTATAGAGATATCCGTAAACTCAAACGTAGGCTCACTTTTGCAGAAGTAGATATTATTGTTGCCGATTTAGAACAGCAGTTGTATGAAAATGTATTCCGACCAAATGAAAGTAGAAAAATTACAAAGCAAGAATTATTAGGTAAGTTAATTGATATAAAAAATAAATTGGTTTCAGCACATCACTCCCTATATATTCAACGTGTTGAAAGTTTAATTAATAAAGTAAATATTTTTGGTACATGGTTTGCCTCTTTGGATATTCGGCAAGATAGTAGAATTCATACCGCTGTTTTACTGGATATTAATAATACCTTAATTGCCCAACATAAACAAGCCATTCTCCCAAGTAACTATCATAGTTTATCTGAAAAAGAAAAGATTGCTTGCTTATTAAATTGCCATACAATAATTGATATCAGTGCAACAAGTACCAAGATTGCAACTGATACCGTTGAATCAATTTTTGCCATCAACAGGATACAGCAAATTAATGGGGAAGCAGGTTGCCATCGTTATATCATTAGTAATTGTCAGTCTGCATTAAATGTAATAGAAGTGTTTACATTATTCAAATTAGCTGGCTGGAATGAAGAACAATTATTTGTAGATATCATCCCACTTTTTGAAACAATAGATGATTTAGAAGCGGCTGCCGATATCATGAAAATTTTATATACACTTCCAGTATACAAAGCTCATTTACAAAGAAGGAAACAGCAGCAAACCATTATGTTAGGTTTTAGTGATGGCACCAAAGATGGAGGCTACTTACAAGCAAATTGGGGCATTTATACAGCCAAAGAAAATTTAACTGCCTTATCTCGCCAATATGATATTACGGTGAAATTCTTTGATGGCCGTGGCGGACCGCCCTCTCGCGGTGGTGGTAAAACCAATAAATTTTATGCATCATTGGGTAATGCTATTGAGAATGAAGAAATTCAGATTACCATTCAAGGACAAACCATTACCTCTAATTTTGGAACCATACAGTCTTCCCAATTTAATATTGAACAATTATTTAGTGCAGGCGTACATAACACTGTTTTTGCTGAATCAAGGGCCGAGTTAACAACCGAACAACGGTCGCTGTTACATGAGTTGGGTGAAATTAGTCATAGCAGCTATCAGCAATTCAAGCAACACCCTCAGTTCTTAAAATATATGCAGTTGTTTAGTCCACTTAATTATTATAGCAAAAGTAATATCGCTAGCAGACCAGGTAAAAGAGGCAATGCCAATGAATTAAAGTTTGAAGATTTACGGGCAATTCCGTTTGTAGGTAGTTGGAGCCAAGTAAAACAAAATGTGCCAGGTTTTTTCGGCGTTGGTTCTGCTTTGCATCAATTAAAGCAAGCCGGAAAATGGGATCAGGTGAAAGAATTGTTTGATGCCTCTTTATTTTTTAGAACATTAATAGATAATAGCATGATGAGTATGCTAAAATCATTCTTTCCCCTTACTGCTTATATTAAAGAAGATAAAACATACGGGGAAGTTTGGCTATTGATAAAAAACGAATTCGACCTCACAGAAAAACTAGTATTAGAACTTACTGGTAATCATATTTTAATGGAAGAAGATCCTGTTGGTAGGGCTTCCATTCTTATGCGTGATAAAATAGTATTACCGCTACTTACCATTCAGCAATATGCTTTAGATCATATTAATAACCAAACTTCAAGTGAAGAAACCAAAGCCAATTACGAAAAATTAGTTACGAGAAGCATGTTTGGCATCATCAATGCAGG
>JBDKJW010000070.1:0-10490 GCA_039796395.1 Bacteroidota bacterium | reverse complement strand
AGATATTTTAGAACATGCTATTGAAGAGGCAAAAGCCAATGGTTTCTTAGGGAAAAATATTTTGGGCACGGGCTTCGATTGTAATATTTATGTTCATCGGGGTGCTGGTGCTTATATCTGCGGAGAAGAAACAGCACTAATTGAGTCACTAGAAGGTAAGCGTGGTAACCCACGTATTAAACCTCCCTTCCCAGCTATACAAGGGGTGTGGATGCGACCAACCGTTGTTAACAATGTAGAAACGCTAGCGGCTGTTGTACCTATCATTAATATGGGCGGAGAAGAGTATGCAAAAATTGGCGTTGGTCGGTCTACGGGTACCAAACTCATTTCTGCATGTGGTAATATCAATAAGCCCGGTGTGTATGAAATAGACATGACGATTTCAGTAGAGGAGTTTATTTATTCGGATGAATATTGTGGTGGTATTGCTAATGGTAAACGCCTTAAAGCCTGTATCCCGGGCGGTTCTTCAGTACCCATTCTTCCCGCAAACCTATTGTTGAAAACAGCCAAAGGTGAAACCCGTTTAATGAACTATGAAAGTTTAAGTGATGGTGGTTTTGCTACGGGTTCTATGATGGGTTCGGGTGGTTTTATTGTATTAGATGAAGATCAGTGTATTGTAAAAAATACCTATACATTAGCCCGTTTTTATCGTCATGAGAGTTGTGGACAATGCTCCCCATGCCGCGAAGGAACGGGTTGGATGGAAAAGATTTTGAAAAATATTGATACGGGTAAAGGAAAGATGAGTGATATTGATTTGCTTTGGGATATCCAACGTAAAATTGAAGGAAATACGATTTGTCCGTTAGGTGATGCAGCCGCATGGCCTGTTGCTGCAGCTATTCGTCATTTCCGAGATGAGTTTGAGTGGCATGTATTAAACCCAGAAGAATCACAAAAAAGAAATTATGGTTTGGCGCATTATGCCGATCCCATTCATGTACCAGCATAAATGAATTATGAGCGAACAACCATTATTGAAAGTAACCATTGATAATATTACGATTGAAGTACCTGCAGGTACTTCAATCCTCCATGCTGCGCGCAAAATTGGCGGGGAAGTTGCACCGCCTGCGATGTGTTATTATAGTAAGCTAGAGGGCAGTGGCGGTAAATGCCGTACTTGTTTAGTAGAAGTTAGCAAGGGTTCTGAAAAAGATCCTCGGCCCATGCCTAAGTTGGTGGCTTCTTGTAGAACTACCGTGATGGATGGCATGGAAGTAAAAAATATTACCAGTGAAAAAGTAATTGATGCACGTAATGGTGTGGTTGAATTTTTATTGATCAATCACCCACTCGATTGCCCCATTTGTGATCAAGCAGGTGAATGTCATTTACAAGATTTGAGTTACGATCATGGTAAAGAAGGCACACGCTATGAGTTCCAACGCCGTACATTTAAAAAGCATGATATTGGCCCGTATATACAATTACACATGACGCGCTGTATTCTCTGCTACCGTTGTGTTTTCACGGCCGATCAACTCACTAAAAAAAGAGAGCATGGTATTTTAGATAGGGGTGATCATGCTGAAATTGCCACTTTTATTGAGAAGAGTTTAGACAATGATTTTATAGGAAATGTAATTGATGTTTGTCCGGTTGGGGCCCTTACCGATAAAACTTTCCGATTTAAAAATCGCGTTTGGTTTTTGAAACCAATGGATGCACATCGAGATTGCCCAACTTGTAGTGGTAAAGTAACGCTCTGGAATAGAGGTGATGAAGTATATCGTGTTACTGCACGTAAAGATGAGTGGGGTGAAGTAGAAGATTGGATTTGTAATACTTGTAGGTTTGAGAAAAAGAAAACCAGTGATTGGACGATCGAAGGCCCACGTATGATTGATCGTCATTCCGTTATTTCACAAGGGCATTATGCTGGTAAAATAGGCACGACTAAACCAACCGAAACTTTTGAAGCGGTGAATGATGGCCGTCAACCCAAATTATTAATGGATATTCATACCGTAAGTGAAGTAAATAAATTAAACAACAATGACATTATTGGCTTTTGATTGGATATTATTAATTGAGAAACTCGTACTGATTGCGATCATTGTTTTTGCAAGCTTAGGTATTGCTTTGTATACCACTTTTGCGGAACGTAAGGTGGCTGCTGTGTTGCAGGATCGCCCCGGACCAAATAGGGCTGGTCCACTGGGTTTATTTCAACCTTTCGCAGATGGGCTGAAGTTAATCATGAAAGAAGAAATTATTCCGAATACGGCCAATAAAGCGTTGTTTGTTTTGGGGCCTGGCCTTGCCATGACGGCCGCCTTAATGACTTGTGCTGTTATCCCCTGGAGTAGCTCTGTTGAGTTCTTCGATCGTAAAATTGATTTGCAAGTTGCTGATATTAATATCGGTATCCTATACATATTTGGTGTAGTGAGTTTGGGGGTATATGGTATTATGATTGGTGGCTGGGCATCAAATAATAAGTTTTCATTAATGGCCGCTTTGCGTGGTGCATCACAAGCTATAAGCTATGAATTGGCCATGGGTTTATCATTGATTGCTGTATTGATGTTGTCTGGCTCATTGAGTTTAAAAGCAATTGTGGAGCAACAACAGGCTGCAGGTAATTTGTGGAATATTGCCTACCAACCCTTAGGTTTTATCATCTTCTTTATTTGTGCATTAGCAGAATGTAATAGAACTCCATTCGATTTACCGGAAGCAGAGAATGAATTGAATTTTGGTTATCACCAAGAGTATTCTTCTATGAAGCTTGGATTCTACTTGTTTTCCGAGTACATCAATATGATTATGAGTAGCGCTGTAATGGCTTGCTTATTTTTTGGCGGCTACGATATCCCTTTCTTAGATGAAAGTACTTTATCACCCAATATTGCGGCATTACTAGGATTTTTAGCTTTGTTCACTAAAATTATCATTTTCATTTTTGTATTTATGTGGATTCGATGGACGATCCCCCGTTTTCGTTATGATCAATTAATGAATTTGGGATGGAAAAGATTGATACCATTAGCTTTATTTAATATGTTGCTAACAGGTGCAATTATTTTGTGGCAACAAGGTTAACTAATGACTAATAACAATACTATGCAGGCATTAACAAATAGAAGTACAGCAGTAAATAGAGCACCCATGACGTTTATGGAGCGCTTATATATTCCTAATATCTTAAAAGGAATGGCCATTACATTTAGCCATATTTTCAAAAAACAACCTACTATTCATTATCCAGAACAAAAAAGAGAATTCAGTCCTGTATTCCGTGGATTACATGTATTGAATAGAGATGAAGAGGGTCGTGAAAGATGTACTGCTTGCGGGTTGTGTGCAGTTGCCTGCCCTGCAGAAGCGATTACGATGGAAGCAGCAGAACGTTTACCAGGGGAAGAGAATATGTATAGAGAAGAAAAATATGCAGCCAAGTATGAGATTAACATGTTGCGCTGTATTTTCTGTGGATTATGTGAAGAGGCTTGTCCGAAAGACGCTATTTATTTAAGTGAAACTTTTGCGCCGGCTAATTTTGCCCGTAAAGGATTTATTTATGGTAAAGATGATTTGTTAATTCCTGATCCAATTGCTGAAAAAGCAGCGTTGGCAGAAGCAAAAGGAATAATTAATAATTAATAATTATTAATTCATAATTATAACATGAGTACGATTCAAATATTGTTTTTTTTATTAAGTGTACTGGCCATTTTTAGTGCTATCATGATGTTGATTAGCAAGAATCCTGTACACAGTGTTTTATGGCTCATTACTGTATTCTTTGCTATATCTGGGCATTATATATTGCTCAATGCCCAGTTCTTGGCAATTGTAAACCTGATCGTATATGCAGGAGCCATTATGGTATTGTTTTTATTTGTGATTATGTTGATGAATTTAAACGCAGACGCAGAGCCACGTAAACACCAATGGATGAAACTCGCTGGTGTAATATCGGGGGGCTGTTTTTTGATGGTGTTGATTTCCTTAGTGCGACAAACAGTGGAAATAACGGGCAAAACAGCTTTGGTAAAAGAAGGAAATATTGGTTTAATTAAAAATCTTGGTAAAGCATTATTCAGTGATTTTGTTGTTCCTTTTGAAATTAGCAGTGTGCTATTTTTAAGTGCGATGGTAGGAGCAGTAGTAATCGGTAAAAAAGACTAACATGCCTATTCAATATTATATTTATTTCTGTTTAACACTTTTTAGTATTGGTATCGTTGGCGTTCTTACACGCCGAAATGCCATCATTGTTTTCATGTGTATTGAGCTCATGTTAAATGCAGTGAATTTATTATTAGTAGCATTTTCTAAAATGCATCATGGTGCGGCATTGGCCGGAAACCCTGCTACTACAGCGGGTATCGACGGGCAATTATTTGTGTTTTTTATTATGGTGGTTGCAGCAGCAGAAGTAAGTGTAGGGCTGGCCATTATTGTGATGATGTATCGTAATACCCATTCTGTAGATATTAATTTCTTGAACAGGTTGAAAAACTAATACTGGTATGAGTAAAATTGTTTTTTTAGTTCCTTTATTTCCACTGCTTGGATTCCTGATTAATGGATTAGGAAGAAAATCTTTGCAAAAGCAAGCTACTGCTGTTATTGGTTCGGGTGTAATTTTTTGTTCTTTTTTACTCTCCTGTTACCTATTTAGTTTAGTGCCAGCAGGCGATGGCGTAGTTAAACTATTCGACTTTATTAAAGTTGATGGCTTTAGTATTCCGTTTTCCTTTCAAGTAGATCAACTATCAGTTCTCTTCTTATTAATCATTACTGGAATTGGCTTTTTAATACATCTGTACTCGGCTGCTTACATGAAAGAAGAAACAGCTGATCATTATGCACGTTATTTTGCCTATCTCAATCTTTTTGTTTTTTCGATGTTGTTACTCGTGATGGGAAGTAACTATGTGATTATGTTTATTGGTTGGGAAGGGGTAGGTTTATGCTCTTATTTATTAATTGGCTATTGGTTTAAGAATGCCAATTATAACTATGCTGCAAAGAAAGCCTTTATCATGAACCGTATTGGTGATCTTGGATTTCTCTTAGCAGTGTTTTTGATATTATTCAAATTAGGTACAGTAGAATATAATGAAGTATTTGCTGGCATTAGTACGCTAAGTACAGCAGATATTACTACAATTACCCTCTTATTGTTTGTGGGTGCAATGGGTAAGAGCGCACAAATTCCTTTATATACTTGGTTGCCCGATGCCATGGCTGGTCCTACACCCGTATCAGCGTTAATACATGCTGCTACGATGGTTACAGCTGGTATTTATATGATTGCCCGTAGTAATATCCTATATACTATGGCGCCTACTACACAAACCGTGGTAGCGATAATTGGCTTAGCAACGGCCATCTTTGCGGCAACTATAGCACTCAAACAAAATGATATCAAAAAAGTATTAGCCTACTCAACTGTTAGTCAGTTAGGTTATATGTTTTTAGGCCTAGGCGTTGGGGCGTATACGGGTGCTGTATTTCATGTGATGACGCATGCTTTCTTTAAAGCACTATTATTCTTAGGAGCTGGTTCTGTGATACATGCTATGCATCATGAGCAAGATATTCGTAAAATGGGCAATCTTAAGAAGTATATGCCCATTACACATATAACATTCTTGTTAGCATGTTTAGCCATTGCAGGTATACCGCCATTCTCTGGGTTCTTTTCAAAAGATGAAATTTTAGCAGCGGCTTTTGCACATAGTCCTATTTATTATTTTATAGGTGTAGGCGGTGCATTAATGACGGCCTTTTATATGTTCCGTTTATATACCCTTACTTTCCTAGGAAACTTCAGGGGCACACATGAACGAGAACATCATTTGCATGAGAGTCCTGCTGCCATGACGATACCACTGATTGTATTGGCTGTATTATCTGTTATTGGCGGCTTTATGGGTATACCAGCAGTGTTTGCAGCCGATAGTCATTGGTTAGAACATTATTTAGCGCCCATTTTTGCGGGTTCTACAGCGTTGGTAACACCACATCATCTAAGTCATACGCAGGAGTACATGATGATGGGAATTGTAACCGCATTCATTATAGCGGTGATTCTTTATGCGGTGAATACGTATAAGAAAGGCATAGGGGAGAAGGAAGAAGCTAAAGGTATTGGTAAACTATTGGAAAATAAATGGTATGTAGATGAACTGTACGATGCAGTTATCGTAAGCCCTTTACATAGCTTTGCCGGATTTTTGAAAAATGTGATTGAGAAAACAGGCATAGATGGGGTGGTAAATGGTGTGGGGAAGTTTGTAGCCTATGGATCTAGACAGTTAAGATTAGTACAAAGCGGACAAGTAGCGAATTATTTGCTAATCATGATTTTATCGATGGTCATATTTTTTATCATTTGGTTTAATGATTTGCATATCATGCGTTTCATCAATAAATTATTTTAATTCATTAAGTAAGCATATATAATGTTAGTTCTACTTCTTTTATTGATACCATTGATTACCGGTTTGGGATTGTTTGCTATTAAAAATGAGCAGCAAACAAAAACAATTGCCTTACTATCAGCCACAGCTACCACAGTAGTTGCTTTGCTATTGGTTTTTAATAAAGCAACAATTATTTATGATACCCCCTGGTTGCAATCATTGGGGGCCCGCTTTACATTAAAGGCCGATGGAATGGCTAAAATACTTTGTTTATTAACTGCCATATCTTACCCACTTATTTTTGTAGCTGTTTATCAACGTAGTTATAAAAACAGCGCCTCATTTTATGGGTTGATGTTACTAACACAAGTGGGGTTGATGGGTGTATTTTTGGCGGCCGATGCTTTATTATTTTATTTCTTTTGGGAATTAGCATTAATACCGGTTTATTTTCTGTGTTCAATTTGGGGTGGTGAAAAAAGAATAGCCATTACTTTCAAATTCTTCATTTATACATTTATTGGATCACTGTTAATGCTAATTGGCTTATTATATGTATACTTCCAAACTGTTGATCACAGTTTTGCGTGGGAATCATTTAAAGCGGTTTCGTTAGGTGGTAAAGAACAAGCTGCTGTATTTGCATTGATGTTTATTGCATTTGCCATTAAAATGCCGATCTTCCCCTTTCATACTTGGCAGCCCGATGCCTATGAACAGTCGCCTACAGCAGTTACGATGGTGTTGAGTGCTGTTATGGTTAAAATGGGCATATATGCTATTTTAAGATGGTTGATACCGATTGTGCCAATGGCATCTGCGCAACATGCACATATGGTAATTGTACTTTCCGTAATTGGAATGATATATGCCTCCCTGATAGCCATTAAACAAGATGATATTAAGCGATTGATAGCCTATTCTTCTATTGCGCATATTGGATTGATGAGTGCTGCTATGTTCACCAATAATGCAGCAGCAACAACCGGCGTAATGATACAGATGTTCAATCATGGTATCAATGTATTAGGCCTTTGGATTATTGCGGAAGTGATTGAACAACAATTAGGAACCCGCAAATTGAGTGAGCTTGGTGGACTAGCACAAAAAGCACCAGCCATGGCTATTCTCTTAGTGATACTTTCTCTAGCGAATGTGGCATTACCGCTTACCAATGCTTTCGTGGGTGAGTTCTTAATGTTTAATGGGTTATTCCAATATAATATTTGGATAATGGCTATTGCTGGAACAAGCATTATTTTGGCGGCTGTGTATACACTGAATATGGTACAGAAAGTAATTTATGGCGAATTGGGTTCAGCTAGCGTAAACGCAACGGACATTAGCGGACATGTGAAAGTTGTATTGATAGCAATTGTGTTGATGATACTTGCTTTTGGTGTTTTCCCCCAACACTTAATAGAATTAGTAAAATAATAAAACGGGCAAAGCCTGCTATATAATATGAATGCAATTATTTTCTCTGCTGTTTTAGGTGTACTACTTATGTTTAGTGGTATTCTCTTTCAAAAAAAATCTGCTATTACGGCAACTGCTGTTGCATCGTTGACGCTATTATTAATTGTAAATGTAGCAGAAACTAGTGGGTGGATAGCTATAGCTTTTGATACCAAAAATTTATTAAGCTTTACCAAATTTGGATTGTTTTTTAACACTATTCTTTTTGCAGCAACACTAATATTTGTGTTACTAAGTGGAACAGAAATTGAGAAAACAGGTGTTAATACAGCAGAATATTATGCGTTAATTTTGTTTGTGCTTTGTGGTATAAGTATCCTTACTGCATTTAATGGATTATTAATGCTTTTCTTGGGTATTGAAATCATGTCGATTCCCTTATACATTTTAACAGGGGCAGATAAAAAGAACTTGAAAAGTAATGAAGCGTCTTTAAAATATTTTTTAATGGGGGCGTTTTCAACGGGTATTATGTTGATGGGTATTGCACTCGTATATGGTGCTACCGGAAGTTTTGATTTAAACGCTGGGGCTAATAAACCGGGCTCAGCCGGACTAGAAATTCCTTCTTTCTTAAAGTCTGCGGGATATATTTTATTATTTGCTTCCATGTGTTTTAAAGTTTCTGCGGCCCCTTTTCATTTTTGGACACCCGATGTATATGATGGAGCACCGAGTGTTTTCACCTCATTTATGGCTACTATTGTTAAGGCAGCAGGGTTCTTTGCATTTATTCATTTATTTGAAACAAATGCGGCCTTTCTCGGTCCAAGTTGGAAAATCTTAGTTTCTTTTGTTATAGTAGCTACCCTTATAGCTGGCAATATAACCGCTGTTTTCCAACAAAGTATTAAACGAATGTTGGCTTACTCAAGTATTGCACAGGCCGGTTTTATGTTGTTGGCCTTATTCTCCAATAATGATATGGCCCGAGAAGGTATTATCCTTTATGCAGTTGCCTATTGTTTGGCTACGATTGGTTTTTTTGCGGTGTTAATAAAAGTAAAAGACTATACATTCGATGGGTTTAATGGCTTAGCTAAGAAGGAACCCATACTAGCATTTGTAGCAACTATATTTTTACTTTCGTTAGCAGGTATTCCTTTAACTGCAGGTTTCTTTGCTAAATATTATATGTTAGCATCTGTAGTTAAAAATGGGGGTGCTTTATGGCTAGTAATTACAGCTGTATTATTTGCTGCAGTTAGTGTTTATTATTATTTTAAAGTTATTCAATCTATGTACTTTAAAGATGGAAACCCGGAGGTGGCTTCAGGCTCGGCAATGTATAAAAATGGATTGCTTTTATTGGCAGCAGCTATCATTGTTATTGGCGTTCTTCCTTCAATAGTGCTCAATTGGTTCTATTTTTAACCACTCCTCATATTTTAGGGGCTGCAGAATACCAGTATCCGCATGGGTCTTTACCTTTACTTAAATAGATTTGCTAAATATGACCCTGCTCGATTCCTTTTCATTGGCCTGGAGAACTGTTCGCAGTAATAAATTACGCGCTGGAATTACCATTGCTATCATTGCCTTTGGTATCATGGCCTTGATCGGTATTATTACAGCTATTGAGGCCATGAACCAAAGTTTGCGGGAGAGCTTCTCATCGATGGGTGCAAATGCATTTAATATACGTTATAAAGAATCGCGCGTGGGTGGGCCTAATAACGATAATGTTACCAAAACAAAAAGAGGGTTAAAAGTAAAGAAGTCGAATTTAGGTAAGCCTTTTAGGTTAGAAGATGCAGATCGGTTTAAAGATAATTATCGTTTTCCTGGAGCTTCGGTAAGTATTTACAGAAGAGGCCCAGGTGCTCAAGAATTACACTATAAAGAGAAAAAAACAAATCCACAAATTACCGTATGGGGTGGCGATGAAAATTATTTGCCTGTTAATGGATTTAATGTTGATTTGGGCAGAAATTTGAATGCGTTGGATGTACAAAGTGGTAGAAGTGTTTGTTTATTAGGAAGTAATGTTGCCACCAAACTATTTGGCGACCGCCCAGAAAAATGTATTGATAAAGTAATTAAAATTGGAGGCGCACCATATAGAGTGGTTGGTTTATTAAAACCCAAGGGTTCTAGTGCCATGATGCGGCAAGATGATATGGTGCTTACTTCTTACACTAATATTAGAAGGTTCTCTAATATATCACCTTCCTATTTAATAGGCGTAATTGTACGTGATGTAAAAGAATTACCAGTGGCAACTGATGAAGCTACATCAATATTTAGAGCAGTAAGAAAACTTGAACCAACGGAAGAAAATAATTTTGTAATTGAGAAGAGCGATAAATTTGCGGAATTGTTTATTGGATTTTTAAGTAGCATTACAGGTGCGGCGAGCGCAATCGGATTAATTACTTTAATTGGCGCTGCTATTGGTTTAATGAATATTATGTTAGTAGCTGTAAATGAAAGAACAAAAGAAGTAGGGTTGATAAAAGCTATTGGTGGTAAAAGTGCTAATGTGCGTCAACAATTTTTATTTGAAAGTTTAATCATTAGCCTACTTGGTGCTTTCTTTGGAATCGTTTTAGGCGTTATAATTGGTAATGTAGTTGGGGCATTTTTGGGTACCGGATTCCTCGTGCCTTGGGGATGGGT
>JBDKJW010000069.1:0-10568 GCA_039796395.1 Bacteroidota bacterium | reverse complement strand
TGCCGCGGGCGAGGACGCGGAAGAACTGGCCGCGGCGTTCTGGAAGGCGCGCTTTCCAGGTCCAGACGTAGGGGAGTGAGCTCATGCCGCGCTCCTTTCCTGCGTGACATCTCGCGAAATTGATAACCTACTGACTCGATGAGTTTCCAAAAGGTATGGGTCGACGGGAATGAAGAGTGGTTTGATGATAATGGATTAAGAACTGTTTTCTTCTGTAAAGGTGCATTGGAAACGGTAAAGAAATTTGGTTGGCCGCCCGACGTCATTCATTGTAGCGGTTGGATGAGTGGATTAATTCCTGCCTATATTAAAACTGCGTATAAGCGTGAACCTGTGTTTAGCAATAGCAAAGTAATTTTCACTATCGGACAAAATACGTTCCAAGAAAAATTGGGTGCTGATTTTATGAAGCACGCTATTATTAATGCGAACGTGAAAGATAAAGACCTAGAAGCTTTCAAGGATAGTAATAATACGGCGCTATTTAGAGGTGGTGCCCAATATGCCGATGCCATTACTTTTGGTTCTGATCAAATAGAGAAGAAATTGTCTGATGAATTTGCAAAAGTAAAAGGCAAAAAAGTAGTTCCTTTTAAAGGCTGGGACTCCGATTTAACAGAGTATTTAGAATTGTACAACGACCTTGCGGGCAAGTAACATGTGGCTCATGCGATTGAAAGTAATACCTACCATTTCTACTGTTTTTAGTATTGTAGTGCTGCTATTTTTAGCTGCTTGTACCCGTATAACAACAACCGAAATCGGTGCTGGGCTTATACCTTCGGTTGACGGTGTAAATACATTTGATACTGTTATTAGTGTTGAAACCGATAGTTTTTTAGACACAGATACAGCGCGTATATATAGGTTTGATAACCAAGTGCTTGGTGCTATTACAAGTGATCCGCTATTTGGAAGAACAACGGCAACTTTGAATTTTGATCTACGCCCTACATTTTATCCGTTCTTTATTTTGGGCGCAAAAGATAGTACAGTAGTAGATTCAGCAGTGCTTATTTTAAGCTATAAAGGATTTTATGGAGATTCAACACAACCCCTACGTTTAACCGTTAGTGAAATAAGTAGATCAACTCCTTTAAACCCAAACATTATTTATCCAGCAGATTATCCGGCTTTATACCCGGTGAATACCGTTGGTAATTTGGCAGATCCTATTTCTGTTGACATAAGAAGGGCTGGTGATTCTGTAAAGAATAGATTTGAAAATGCTACCAACCAAATACGAATAAAATTGTATAATAGCGTTGCGCAGCGATTTATTAAAACCTATGATTCTACGAATGCTTATTTATCGGATAGTGCTTTTAGCACATTCTTTGCAGGATTTGCATTGAAAGTAGATGCCGCCAATCCGGCAAATGCATTGATGTACATTAATATGCTCGACTCTAATACCAAACTCGGATTGTATTATAGTTCAAGCTCAACCGGAGCAACAGTAAGAGATACTGCTGTAGCTTACTTTAGATTTAATAGTTTAACAAGCGGTTTATCTAATTTTATTACCCGCAACAGAGCAGGTAGTGAAGTGGCCAATAGATTAACAACCACATCTCGTCCCGATTCCCTAGTGTACGTGCAAACTACTCCGGGTACTTATGTGCGCATTAAAATTCCTTCCTTAAGCACGCTTTCAAATCGTATTATTCATCGGGCAGAGTTAATTACCGAACAAGTTCCGGATGATGCTAATTTATTAACTATCGATCGTTATATGTATGGCCCTAGAATACTTCTATTAAGTATCTATGATTCCATTAATAAGCGGAAAAGAAATATTCCAAACGATTATTCTATCGGCTCAAATGGGCCTAATACTATTAGTTTCGGGGGCTATAGAATTGCAAAAACAGTTCCTGGTTACGATCAAATTTGGAGTTATACATTTAATATTAGCCGTTATGTACAAGGTATCGTAACTAGAAAAGACACTTCTTTTATCTTGCGATTATCTGCGCCAAGCAATGATTCTATACATTATACCCCCGCATACCCCAATAATAATATATCTCAAACCTATTACTTAAATCCGGGTTTTGGTAATGAAGCCGGACAAGGACGAATTAGATTAGGTGGCGGTACACATTCAAGATTTAGAATGCGATTAAGAATTGTTTATTCAAAAATTTAAACTATAAAGGGCTTTGCAATATATTTGCTGAAACCCAACATAAAAACCTACAAATGCCTTATTTATTTACCTCAGAGAGTGTGTCGGAAGGGCATCCCGACAAAGTAGCCGATCAGATATCGGATGCATTAATTGATAATTTTTTAGCGTTTGATGCGCAATCAAAAGTAGCCTGCGAAACATTAGTAACCACGGGTCAGGTGGTATTGGCTGGTGAAGTAAAGTCTAAGGCTTATTTAGATGTACAAGAGATTGCACGTGGTGTGATACGTAAGATTGGTTATACCAAGAGTGAGTATATGTTTGAAGCCAATAGCTGCGGTATTTTATCGGCTATACATGAGCAGAGTGCCGATATTAACCAAGGGGTAGATAAGAAGAAGAAAGAAGAGCAAGGTGCTGGCGATCAAGGTATGATGTTTGGTTATGCAAATAACGAAACAGAAGACTATATGCCATTGGCACTCGATTTAGCGCATAAGATCTTAATTGAACTAGCAGCCTTAAGAAGAGAGAACAAACAAGTAAAATATTTACGTCCGGATGCAAAGAGCCAGGTAACCTTGGAATACGATGATAATAATCGTCCGGTACGTATTGATGCCATTGTAGTATCTACGCAACACGATGATTTTGATACAGAAACAAAGATGTTGGCAAAGATCAAGGATGATATTGTGAAGATATTGATCCCACGTGTTAAGGCGAAGTACAAGAAATATGCGAAGTTGTTTAATAACAATATTAAATACCATATTAACCCCACGGGTAAGTTTGTGATTGGTGGCCCACATGGCGATACCGGCTTAACAGGCAGAAAGATCATTGTAGATACTTATGGTGGTAAGGGCGCCCATGGTGGTGGTGCGTTTAGTGGTAAGGATCCGAGCAAGGTAGATCGTTCGGCGGCTTATGCTACACGCCATATAGCTAAGAACTTGGTGGCAGCTGGTGTAGCCGATGAAATATTGGTGCAGGTATCATATGCCATTGGTGTGGCCGAGCCTACCTCAATCAATGTAAATACCTATGGTACAGCCAAGGTAGATATGACCGATGGTGAGATTGGTAAATTAGTAGCCAGCATATTTGATATGCGCCCATACTTTATCGAACAAAGATTGAAGTTAAGAAACCCGATTTACAGTGAAACAGCGGCATATGGCCATATGGGAAGAAAGAGTGAAGTGGTAAACAAAACGTTCAGATCACCGGATGGTAAAGAGAAGAAAGTGAAAGTTGAATTATTTACTTGGGAGAAACTAGATTATGTATCCAAAGTGAAAAAAGCTTTTGGATTGAAATAAAGAAAAACCCTCCGCCTAGGCAGAGGGTTTTTTATGTAAAATGGATTATATGCAAAACGATTGGCAGATAGTAGGAGCGCAAAAAATATATGATAATAAATGGATCGGCTTAACGGAATATGACGTGATTAACCCGGGCGGTGGAAAAGGCATTTATGGGAAAGTTCATTTTAAAAATATTGCAGTAGGTGTATTGGTATTAGATGAGCATTTAAACACCTATTTAGTTGGCCAGTATCGGTTTACATTAGATGCATATAGTTGGGAAATTCC
Source organism: Bacteroidota bacterium (assembly GCA_039796395.1). GTDB lineage: Bacteria > Bacteroidota > Bacteroidia > Chitinophagales > Chitinophagaceae > Sediminibacterium. The sequence goes on along the minus strand of JBDKJW010000069.1, from coordinate 6,836 downwards.
AGAAGGCGGTTGCCCCATTGGTGAAGATCCCTTAGAAGGGGGGAAGCGGGAGTTATTAGAAGAAACAGGATTGCGCGCAAATGGTTGGATAGCCTTATTTCAGATGCATCTGTCGAATTCGGTGAGCGATGAACTGGGTATCACTTTTTTAGCAAGAGATTTATACCAAGAAAAGGCTGAGCCTGAAGAAACAGAGAATTTAACGGTAAAGAAAATTCCCTTTAATGAGGCTTTTGAGATGGTTCAACGGGGTGAAATAACCGACTCTATGAGTGTAGCTGCTATATACAAAGTACAGTATATGTTGCTTACAGGTGTATTGAAATAGTACATTTGCAAATGGCATCAACACAACAATCGTTTATTATAGGAAGGCAACCATTGATTGAAGCTTTGCAATCGGGTAAGCCCATCGATAAAATTTTATTACAAAAGAATACAAACGGAGATAATATTCACGAAATCCGTATGCTTGCCCGAGAGCAGCAAGTGCCTATACAATTAGTTCCTATTGAGAAATTAAACGGACTAACAAAGGCCAATCATCAAGGTGTAATTGCATATACTGCATTGGTGCAGTATATGGATCTACAGCAAGTAATAGATTTTGTAGTAACCAAAGGAGAAACACCACTTTTTTTAATGCTAGATGGGGTAACTGATGTGCGGAATATTGGTGCGATTGCACGAACAGCACTTTGTTGTGGTGCACAAGCAATTATTATTCCTGATAAAGGGGTAGGTGCATTGAATGCAGAAGCCATGAAGAGTAGTGCAGGTGCGTTGGAAAAAATTCATTTTTGTAGGGTGAATAGTTTGTTGAAAGCTGTTGATACACTGCATTTGAATGGAATTGAAGTTTTTACAAGTGAAATGCGTGCCGATAAAAATGTGTATGAATTAACTTTCCTGAATCCTTGTTGCGTAATCATGGGTGATGAAGGAAGGGGGGTGCAGCCCTATTTAGCCAAAGCAGCAGATGCTTTCTTTAAGATACCCATGAGTGCCAATTTCGATTCATTAAATGTATCTGTAGCAACCGGCATGGTATTGTATGAAGCGATGAAGCAGCGGCTAGACCGTAGACCGTAGACCGTGGACCGTTTACGGTCTACCGTCCACCGTCTACGGTCTATATTGTAAACATGATAAATAGTAATAACCATATCGAATTCATCGAATGCCCGCGTGATGCCATGCAAGGATGGAAGCATATTATTCCAACTGCACAAAAAGTTGAATACCTGAATGCCTTATTACAAGTGGGTTTTAGCGTTTTGGATTGTGGCAGTTTTGTGTCTGCCAAAGCCATACCACAAATGGCGGATACGGCTGAAGTATTACATACAATTGATACAAAAAATAGCAAAACAAAATTATTAGTTATTGTTGCTAACTATAGAGGAGCAGAAGAAGCGATTAAATTTGAACAAGTTCATTATATAGGTTTCCCATTGTCATTATCGCCTACTTTTCAACAGCGTAATACCAATGCCACTATTGAAGAGGCATTGGATAGAATAGCTGCCATACAAAGTGTATGCGTGCAGCACCATAAAAAATTAGTGGTATATGTAAGCATGGGTTTCGGGAATCCATATGGGGATCCTTATACGGCTGCATTGTTAACTCAGTATACAGGCTTATTAGCCAGTATGGGTATTGGTATCGTTTCATTAGCAGATACAGTGGGTATTGCAACCCCTCAACAAATTGAGCAAGCGCTTGATATGTTAATACCTACCTATCCTTCATTAACGATTGGTGTTCACCTTCATGCTAGTGCAACTAATTGGGAGCAAAAGCTACAAGCCGCCATTAGTAAGGGTTGTAGAAGATTTGATGGAGCTATAAAAGGAATTGGTGGTTGCCCTATGGCGCAAGATGAGTTGGTGGGCAATATGGATTCTTTAGTAATGCTACCTTATTTTAAACAAGCAGGTTTATGTACTTCTATCGATGAAGAAGCGCTTATCAGAGCAACACAAATAGCAAATTCAATTTTTATTTAAGTATGAAGTTTAGATCCGAATTGGTAGTTAAAAAAATGAATCCCGGCATTGCTCATGTAAACCAATTATTATTAATGGGCTCTTGCTTTACAGAAAATATTGGTGAATTACTTCGAGCGCATAAATTCTCCGTACTTGAAAACCCGAATGGTATTTTATTTAATCCAATAAGTGTAGTTGATGCATTGGATATGTATTTGAATAATGAAAAAATTAATGCATCAGATTTATTTGAGTTGAATGAATGCTGGCATAGCTGGCGACATCATGGTCGCTTTTCAGGATTAACGATAGAGGAGGCGATTCAAAAAATAAATGGCTCTACACAGGCAGCACATGATTATTTAAAACATGCCGATTATTTGTTTATTACACTAGGCTCGGCATGGACGTATCAGTTAAGGGAAGAAGCCAAAGGGTATAAGCCGGGTAGGGTTGCAGCGAATAATCATAAAGCACCGGCTAACTGGTTTCATAAAAAATTGTTGGGTGTAGATGAAGTATTGGCAGCCCTCGATAATATTATTTATCGCTTGCATCAGTTTAACAATGAACTAAAAATTATTTTCACCATTAGTCCGGTTAGGCACTTGAGAGAAGGCATGATTGAGAATAATAGAAGTAAAGCTGTACTTATACAAGCTGTTCATCATGTTGTAAATAAATTGGATGGATTGTATTATTTCCCGGCTTATGAGTTAGTAATAGATGATTTAAGAGATTATCGTTTTTATGCAGAAGATTTAGTACACCCAAATTATCATGCTACTAAGTACGTGTGGGAGAAATTTATGGAGGCCTGTATAACAGATGAAACCAAAAATGATCTTCTTTTTTTGCAAGAGATTGCATTGGCATATAAGCATAACCCCTTCAACCCGCAAACTGCACAGCATATTGCATTTAGAAAAAAATATGCAACTTTAGCAACGGCTTTTGCGCAAACACATACTGCCATTAACTTAGAAGAAGAGATACGCTATTTTGAAACGGGGGAGAGAACTATTTCTCCAATGCTTTCGAAAGCGGAATAACCTCGCAAAGCTTACTGAGATTAGGGTTATTTAAGTAATCACTTAAATAGTATTTGTGTAATAATCCTGTTAAAATAACAATAGTACGATCGCTATTGGCTAACAGTTCTCGGTATATTCTTTCACACATTCCCTTGTTTCTAAAAGTCCAAAAATCATTACTATAATTATACCAGTTTTGAAATGGTTCAAGTGTTGGATAATGATTGGTAATAGCGCGAATTTCTTTTGACTCAAAGGCAATTATTCGTTGGGCAGTATCAATCAGTGTTTCGCGATTGATGGAGAGAAGATCTTTTTTTAATTCGGCCATAAATGCGTTATTAATAGATCTATATTGATGATAAGCCATACTATCCGCTAGGGAATATTTTTTTTCTACTGCTAATTGTTGTAGTGCTGCCGTATGGGATCTTTCCATTTTTAATTGATAGTCGATATAGGATTTTCTATTTGGGATATAAATATCGAAGGGGGCAATACACACATCTTTATTTTGCTCGGCATATTTTCTGGCAGCAGTATATTCTAACGGGTTCCTCCAAATGCCCAAAAATTCAGCTGTTTTTGTTCCCCAAACTTTTCTTATGCTACAATTCGTAGCCATAGTTGAATCTACTTCAAGTAAAATGATATCGGGCTTTATTTTCTCAAGCACTTTTAGCAGTCGACTATGAGTAATTTCTTTATTGCCGTTGTGTTTAGTGCCGATAATTATAACTCTGTTGGGGGTAGGGTCGGCATGTAAAAGCAGTGTTAGGGTAGTTAAATAAAAAAGTAGAGAGAGCTTTATTATGTTTTGGTTCATTTTACATAGTGTATAGTGTTCAGTGGTTAGTGGTTAGTAAGTAACTATAAACTACTCACTAAACACTACCCACTACTTTATGGTCTACCGTCTCCTGTCTATAGTCTAAAAAAGCGTCTGCACCCCATGCGCTATTTTAAATTCATGTTGTAATAACCATTTTTTTCGCCACATTCCACCAGAATAGCCAACCAATGATTTATCGCTGCCGATTACGCGATGACAAGGAACGATGATAGCGATTTTATTTTTTCCATTTGTAGATGCAGCTGCGCGTATAACTTTTGGATCGCCCAATCGTTTGGCTAAATCCATATAACTGATTGTTTTGCCATAGTTAATTTCCATTAATTCACTCCATACGCGTACCTGAAATTCAGTACCTAATTGATGTACTGGAATATCAAATGTTCGGCGTGTACCATGAAAATATTCTATCAACTGTTCGGTACACTGATGCATTATCTCAGTAATGCCTGGTTCACCATAGGCTAATTGGTCTTTATTATCAATAAAACTAAGTTCACCAATATAGTGATCGGTTCCACCGATTTTTAATAGGCCAACCGGGCTTTCATAATAAGTATAGTGTAACTCCGACATTAATCGAGTAAGTTAATGATCTCTCCGAGTTCTTCTTTTTTATAAAACTTATCTGGTGTATCAAAGCATTTAGCAATTTCTTCTACAAGTTGTTGTATAACACGCTTATGATTCATCGGTTTGAAGAAGCTAGGATTAGGTTGAACTGCAATCCTTTTTAAATAATTTTCTATATCGGCATGTGCAAATGCTTGTCCGTTTGTGGCATCTACATAAAAATGAATTTGATCTTGTGGATGACCTTCAAATGTGGCATGATCATAATCAGACTGAAAGAAAGCGATAATACATTGCTTAGGGATATTAATAATCCTTGCATTGATTTCTAATTGATCGCACAAAATTTGATAAAGTATACCGTTGATCAGTGAATTCCCTTTTTTGCAAGAAAGTACTTTATGAAGGAAAAAATCATCCGGATTTTTATAAGAAACTTCGGAACCTTTTAAATTGTAATAATTGTAAATAATACTTGATAAAACATTCGCTTGTTCAAGCGGTGTAAGAAAATTATTGAGCTCTAGCCATACATTTCTGCGTATTTTTTCTATTTCTTGGATTACGGGAGCGGTTTGTAAATCGGGATACTGAAATTTGGAAACTAATAAAGCACCAAACAGGAGGTCGTGATAGGCACTATTGCCCCATTCTCCGAAATCAGCCAGTAAATCCGCAAAGTGTAAGCGATGAATGATCATTTCAATTCGCTCTTGTGCTTGGCCATCAGGTGTAGTTTCCCAGAGATGTTCCAGATTTGGGATGATGGGCTTACCAAAGCCAACTATTTTATCATATACAGAAGCATATACTTCTTCATCGGGGTCGTCGATCAGGGTAAAAAGGGCATTGAGTTCTTTTGTTTCCTGCATGGAAGTGTAGCAATTGGTTATCCAAACTAAATTCTTTTTTACTACCTATACAAGATTAGTTATTCAATAGCTGTGGATATATGCTTTTTTATTCTAATAATATTTTTCAGACCTTTTCGTTACGAACCAATTAGCTCTAATTTTAACAAGCTAATATTTTGTTTAGCACTATCTTGCAAGCCTATTTTAACATATGAGTACAGTTACCATCCCCAAATTCCCCGTTGTAAAGCAATCGCTGCATCTTGAACTCAAAAAACGTGTTCAAGCTTATTTTGATGAAAAGGGAATTAACGCCACCGGCACTTCCAAATTGTTTACCAAAGCAATAACCATGGTAGTGGCATTTATACTTGTTTATTTACACTTAGTAATTTTTACCCCCATTTGGTATATCGCCGTTTTTGAGTGTGTAATTTTAGGTGGGTTGATTGCAGGTATTGGCTTTAATGTGATGCACGATGGTAGCCATGGTAGCTTTAGTACCAATAAGTGGGTGAATCGTTTTGCTGCTTCTTCTATCAGCTTATTGGGTGCGAATCATTTTATGTGGAATATGAAGCATAATATGATTCATCATAGTTTCACCAATGTTGATGGGGTAGATGATGATATTGAAATTGGTATTTTAATGCGTATGGCACCTACACAAAGAAAATACAAGGCGCATAAATTTCAACATTTGTATTTCTGGGTGTTATATATGCTATTGTATATATTCTGGATTTTCTTTGCTGATTATAAAAAGTATTTTACCCAAAAAATTGGGAATGTGCCTTTAAAGAAAATGAAGCTGGCCGATCATATTGAGTTTTGGGGTGTAAAAGTGTATCATGCCGCCGTATTTATTATTATTCCTATTGTTACAGTTGGTTGGTTGTCATGGTTAATAGGTTTTGTAATTGCTTGTGTAGTGGCTGGCTTTGTGTTGAGTATCGTATTTCAATTAGCACACACTGTTGAGCATACAGAATTTCCATTAGCGGATGTTGATACCAATAAATTGCCCGACGAATTTGCGGCGCACCAAATTAAAACGACTGCTAATTTCGCCACAAAAAATAAATTGGTAAGCTGGTTAGTAGGCGGATTAAACTTTCAAATAGAACACCATTTATTTCCTAAAATTTCTCATGTACATTACCCTGCAATTAGTGAAATTGTAAGAGCTATTTGTATGGAATATCAATTACAGTATATTGAATACCCAACCATGCGTAAAGCCGTTGCAGCCCATGTGCGATTTTTGAGAGAGATGGGGAGGTATTAGGTTATTAAGTTAATGAGCTATTAGGGTTTAAATACTTTACTATAAGCAAAAAATAACTTAATAACCGAGTAACTCAATAACTATTTACTTTTCTTTTTCACAGCAGTCACTGTGTTCGTGTCGACGCTTAGCCGAGACGCAGTATCGTCTGCTGTCAGACTCGATCCTTCGCTCGATGCTCGCTCGCTCGCTCGTACACATGAGTGACATGACAGTGTGTGTATGACATTGTGTATATGT
>JBDKJW010000068.1:0-23057 GCA_039796395.1 Bacteroidota bacterium | reverse complement strand
CCCTCTTTAACTACTATTTCTACAATTGATGGATTACATAAGCCATCACCCGCAACAAGTGTATCTTCAATATGCTTTTGGTAACTATCATTCACTATATCCCAAACACCAGCTATACCGCCTTGCGCATATTTAGTATTTGTTTCATCGGCCTGTGTTTTTGTAATAATCATCACTTTCCTATCAGGAAAATGTTTTGCCACTTTTAGGGCATAGGTTAGTCCGGCAATACCAGAACCAACAATTAAAAAATCTGTTTGCATGTAAAAACTATTGAGGATCTACCCAGGTATCATGGTCTTTAAGCAAGCTAATCAATTCATCTACCGCAATGGCACTATCTATATTGCGCTTCATGATATCTTTACCTTTATACAACGTTATTTTCCCAACCCCGCTACCTACATAACCAAAATCGGCATCTGCCATTTCACCCGGACCGTTCACAATACAACCCATAATGGCGATTTTAACTCCTTTTAAGTGATTGGTTACACTACGAATTTTAGCGGTAGTTTCTTGCAAATCAAATAGTGTTCTACCACAACTTGGGCAACTAATGTATTCTGTTTTTGAGATACGGGTACGTGTTGCTTGAAGAATGCTAAATGCAGAAGAATTAATAAATTGTTCAACAGATGTATTCGAATTGTAATTTCTACCGCTGGTATCAACCTTAGTAAGATTCTGTTGCTGGTAGCTAGTAACACCCATACCTAAACAAATACCATCACCAAAACCGTCTAATAATAAAGCCCCACATTCTGTTGAATAGTGTATTAAATGTTCATCAGCAGTTTGCCAATTACTATCTGTAATTAAAACAACAGGGTTATTAATATGCTTATTCATTAGTTCAATAAACATACGTCGAACCGATTGCATCGCATTTTTATTCGTACTACTCAAACAAATAACAACGGTTGAGTCGTTTGCTAATTGATCAAGGTAATTGATATCCGCATCAGGATTATCTGAATTAAAACAATCCAACATCACGAAGTTGAGTGTACTACTTTTATGCGTTGCGTTTATAAAACCTGCTGCATCAAAAATGGGAACATATTTATCTTGATCTGCACATGTAGCCCATATGTTGGCATATACAATTACTTTGAGTGTGCCTGGTAAAGCAAAATCTAAAACAGTTTCACTCGTAAAAATATAATCTGCGGCGGCATCACTAATATTCCATTTATCTAAGTCTTCATCATACGTATAGCCTACTGCTTGCAAACTGCTTGACTGAATCGAAGATAGCTTACTCAGGTCTGCAATTACAATCGGCACTTGTTTGCCACCCATATTACTTACTGCAAAACTTTCTCTTCTTTTGTAATGAAACGGATCATAAGGGATTTTCTCAATTGGAGGTACTTCACCAACGGTCCACGGTCCACCGTCTCCCGTCTTTCCTCCATACCTCTTCACCAAATCTCTACACACGGGTATTTCAAATTCAGGATCTTCTGTTAAACTAACGCGTACGGTATCCCCAATACCATCTTCTAATAAAGTGCCAATACCCGCTGCGCTTTTCACCCTACCATCTTCTCCATCACCGGCTTCGGTTACACCTAAATGCAAAGGATATATTTCACCAAATTCTTTATCCATTTGTTGTATGAGTAATCGATAAGCTTGCACCATTACTTGTGGATTACTAGCTTTCATACTCAATACAATATTGTGATAGCTTTCTCCTCTGGCAATACGCAAGAATTCCATAGCGCTCTCCACCATACCAATAGGCGTATCGCCGTATCTACTCATGATCCGATCACTTAAAGAACCATGATTAGTCCCAATTCGCATGGCGGTGCCGTATTCTTTACAAATTTGCACCAATGGTGTAAAACGTTCTCTTATGCGATCAATTTCTTCTAGGTACTCTGCATCTGTATAATCTATCTGTTCAAACTTTTTTTTATCTACATAGTTACCTGGGTTCACACGCACTTTTTCTACAATACGTGCAGCAATTTCAGCAGCATTAGGTGTAAAGTGAATATCTGCTACAAGTGGGGTTTGAAATCCTTGTTTTCTTAATTCATTTTTTATATTGAATAAATTCTCTGCTTCTTTTTTAGAAGGTGCTGTAATGCGTACCAGTTCTGCCCCAGCTTCAATACAGCGAATGGATTGAGCCACTGTTGCAGCCGTATCCATCGTATCAGTAGTGGTCATGGTTTGCAAACGAATAGGATGAAAATTTCCCAATAGCAAACCACCGATATTAATCTCTTTGGTTTTTAACCTACTATAGCCAGTAATTGAATTACAGTATAACTGCATGTATTTTGATTTAACGTTTCCCTTCTAAGAACCCTTCTTGCTTTAAGATATTCATCAACAAGTTCTTACGAACCGTTAACATATCAAGTGTTTTATCGCCTTCCAAGTTAAGAACAAAGAAATAGGGATGTTTGTTTTCTTCGATCCAACCTACAACCCAGCCTAATGATCTTCCATTCGGTAAGAAACCCCAACCTGTTTTATAGCTTAGCGTATAATTAGCGTTAGATTCCTGCAGCATCATTTTCTTTACAATATCATGTGTCCTTTTTTGGAAAGGTAATTGTCCGAAATACAGCTTTTTTACAAGCCCTAATTGCTCATCTGCCGTTATTTTAAGGGTATTATTCATCCAAAAGCTATCTACTGAAATACCCATAGCTTTATTACCATATTTCAAACTATCGATCCAGTTCTTCAGCGTATCTTTTCCTATTGAGCGCGCCAATTGTTGATAGAAGGGTACATATGAGGCAGTAAAGGCATTGATAGCGGTTAAGGAATCTCCCGGCATTTTCATTTGCTCGTTGGTAAGTTTACCTATTTCCGTACCCACTAAAGTAATGAGTATATCGGCTGTAGATGCAGGCAAATACGCAGAATCTTTATAGCGCGATAAATTATGGATGGTGAATTGCCCAGTGCCATTATCATATACACAGAAACTACCATCTACTCCAGCCTCTTTAAAAGTTTCAGCCAGTTTAGCATCTACTTGTACATTATTGGGGGTGCAGGCAGCAATAAAAAAAATATAGGAAACAATTAAAGAAAGGAGCCAATTTTTCATTTTATATAATTTCAATTTTTTGCATTACTGGATGATACGTCTTCGGGGTCACTGATTAGTTCAACTAATCACTACACACTATCTACTACCCACTATTGAACCACTCCCAACTCCTTTCCTACTTTGGTAAATGCTGCTACTGCTTTTTCTAAATGCTGTTGTTCATGGGCAGCACTTAATTGCACACGAATTCTTGCCTGTCCTTTTGCAACAACCGGGAAAAAGAAGCCAATTACATATACCCCTTCATCCAACAATTTAGCTGCAAATTGCTGTGCAATAACTGCATCATATAACATGATAGGCACAATGGGGTGATCGCCGGGTTTTATATCGAAGCCTGCAGCAGTCATGGCTGTTCTAAAATATTTTGTATTCGCTTCTAACTTATCACGCAATGTAGTTGCCGAAGTAAGCATATCCAATACAGCAATTGAAGCCCCTACAATACTGGGTGCCACTGTATTAGAGAACAAGTAAGGCCTACTTCTCTGACGAAGCATTTCAATGATTTCTTTTCTTCCCGATGTAAAACCTCCGCTGGCGCCGCCCAAAGCTTTACCCAGGGTACCTGTAATGATATCAATTCTTCCCATCACGTTTCTATACTCATGTGTACCTCTACCTGTTTTGCCTAAGAAACCTGAAGAATGACATTCATCAATCATTACAATAGCATCGTATTGATCTGCTAAATCACAAATTTTATCCAACTGTGCAATCGTGCCATCCATGCTAAATGAGCCATCTGTTACAATGATTCTACTTCTACAATCGGCACTCTCTTTCAATTTAGCCGCTAAATCAGCCATATTATTATGCTCATATCTAAAGCGTTTTGCTTTACATAAGCGAACCCCATCAATGATGGATGCATGGTTCAAGGCATCACTGATAATGGCATCTTCTTCCCCAAATAACGGCTCAAATACACCTCCATTGGCATCAAAAGCAGCTGCGTATAAAATAGTATCTTCTGTTCCGAGAAAATCAGCAATTTTTTTCTCTAATATTTTATGTATATCCTGTGTACCACAAATAAAACGCACACTACTCATGCCATATCCATGCGTATCAATAGCCGCATGCGCCGCCTTAATAACAGCTGGGTGAGATGAAAGGCCTAAGTAATTATTGGCGCAAAAATTTAAAACTTGCTTACCGTGTACAGTTATTTCCGGGCCCTGTTCACTGGTAATAACTCTTTCTTTTTTGAATAATCCGGCATTTTCTATTTCTTCCAACTCAGCGGCAATTCTGGCAACAAAACGCTCATTCATGGGCAATTATTTAGAATGCCAAAGGTAGTAAAGTTCAGGGGATATTAACCGCCTACAAAACGGTAGCCCACGCCTTTTATCGTAATAATTTCTATAGACGGATCTTCTTTTAAATAGCTCCTTAATTTGGTTACATAAACATCTAAATTCCGACTATTAAAAAAGGAATCATTACCCCAAATATGATTGAGTAAATCTCGCCGTTGAACAATAGCATTTCTATTTAACCATAAAAATTTTAATAGCTCCGACTCTCGGAAAGAGAGTTTTCGATTATTCCCTTCTACATGCAGTAGTTGTTTGGTTGGAAAGAAAAGGAATCTACCTATTTTTTCTTCTGCAGATAAATCTGGTATTATTTGCTTTATCTGTAATAGGTTTTCTATCCTAACCATTAATTCTTCCATACTAAATGGCTTTCGGATATAATCATTACCTCCCATTTTAAACCCTTTAACCACATCTTCCGTTTGCACTTTAGCCGTAAGAAAAATAATGGGTAAAAATTCATTTAACTGACGAATTTCAGCTGCAATTTCATAGCCACTTTTACCGGGCAGCATAATATCAAGGATACATATATCTGGCTGAAATATTTGAAACTGCTTGAGTACTTGATTACCATCTGTTTCCATCAACACTTCATAGCCCTTCAAGACTAATGTTTCTTTCACAATTTTTCCTAAAAAAACTTCATCCTCCACATATAATAATCGCTTTTTCATGAGACACTTGTTTTACTGGGTAATGAAACTGTAAAAGTACTACCCACTCCTTCTTTGCTTTTAACAGCAATAAATCCGCCATGTTCTTTAATAATATGTTGTACATAACTTAACCCTAAGCCATACCCTTTTACATCATGACGGTCTTTAGTAGGCACTCTAAAAAAACGTTCAAATACTTTACTCAAATATCTATCAGGAATGCCAATACCCTTATCTTCTACTTCCAATTGAATCACACCTAAAGCCGGCTTCTTCAACTGTAATGTAATTTGGGGATTTGCTGCACTATACTTAAGTGCATTATCTAATAAGTTATACACTATACTTAGTAAATGTAATTTATCGCCATCCATCATATAATCATGCTCATCAGCCATGAAAGATACAGTAGCGCCATATTTTTCAAATTGCAATTTCATAATATTTAGATTTTCTTCTATAAGCAATTTAAAATCTAATTTTTCTCTATTCAATATAAACCCTTGCTTTTGAAACATAGATATCCGCAATACTTTATCTACCAATAATCCAAGGCGCTGTAATTCAACGGTAGCAATATCTAAATAGTCTTTTGTCTTCTCTGGGTTTTTAATAGCATCGAAATTCTTTAAGGCTTCAACGGCTACCTGTACCGTTGCAACAGGTGTTTTTAATTCATGGGTAATATTACTTATAAAATCATTTTTTAATTCAGCCATTTTCTCTGCTGATACAATATTTCGATATAAAAAAATAAAAGCAAATAATATGGATAGTGTTAACACTATTGAGAATAATGCCTGAGGCAATATGCGCATAATTATATGTGTACTAGCATGCGTGAAAATAGCTTTATAATATCTTGGATCGGCCAAGCCAACACTGGCTATATTCGTGCTAAATGATACACTATCAGCATCTTTCAAATTAATGGCAGAATCTAGCTTACCCGTAAGAATATGATATTTGAGTTCTACATTAGCTCTATGCAATTCTTTTTTATACGCCGAATCTAATGTTCTAATGGCAAGCGAATCTGCAATTGGTTTCGTACGCATCACCATGCTAATAGATGTCCCTTTATTTGATTTTACCAACAATTTCTTACCGCTTATACTATCGTGTCCGGGGTCATTTATCTCTACGCTTTGCTTAAATTTAATACTAATGGGGGGTTTTGTACCTAAACTGTTCTTTGTTTCATTAGCAATGAGAGAGTCAATACCCCCAACAGCTTCCATTTTTTTATTAGAGAAAAAATGCATCGACTTTATCTTACCATCACGCATACCGGAAGAATCAAAAAATATTTTTATCACCCTTGGTGCCGTATCTGTTGCATTTCTAACTTGTATAACACGAATTAACGAATCTGAAACTGATTCTAAAAAAGACGCCCTTGGATCAACCCTTTTTTTGAACTCTTCACTAGGCACTTTTTTCCTAGCAGAAATAATGGCATTTGCTGCTTCTAAACCAAATACATTACTGGCTTTTATAGCATTGTAAATAAGTGTATCTGCCTTAAATCGTTGTACTTGCATTTTGTAAACCAGGTCTCTAAAAAGCACATCTGCTTGCTGTTGCGTACGTAGTTGCTCCTCTTTATACAAACGATGAAGCCAATACCCTTGGAACAATAAAATAACAAGAATCGACCCAGCCATTACATAGGCCGACCATCTGGTTTTTGCCATACTGCAAATTAGGTGCTTTATCTATTATTGCCATTGGCTCTTAACCTTAATTAACCTTTATTCTATACAGCTTAACGAAGCGGGGAATAGCTTTGCAGCTTAAACTAAATAGAATGAATCTTCGACTTACCTTTTACGCAATGGCTATTACGCTTGCCAGTACAGCACAACAAAAAGAAGGCACAATAATGTATCAGAAACGCACGAATATGCATCGTACCATTAACAACGATCAAATGAAAGCGATGATGCCAGAATTTAGAGATAGTAAGCACCAACTCTTATTTAGTGATAGTATTTCGGTGTATAAGCTGATTCCCGAGGATGAGGCACCAGATCCGTTTTCGGGTGGCAATGGCGGAGGAATGGTTATACGAATGGGTGGCGGTGCCGATGCCGGTGAACTATTCAAAAATTTTGCTTTGGCAAAATCTATACAGTCGAATGAAGTTGGTGGTAAGAATTTTTTAATAACCGATTCTATTAAGCAACCAGGATGGAAACTAACTGATGAAACAAAAAAAATTGCTGGTTACACTTGCTATAAAGCAACCATGAAAATGCCTGCGCCGATTCGAAGGATGATGACAATCTCTACCAATGGCAATAAAACAGATTCAAGTAGTCAGGTAACTACCCCTAAAATGATTGATGTGGTAGCCTGGTTTACAACGAGCATTCCTGTACCTGCCGGCCCCGATACCTATGGCCAATTACCAGGAGCCATCTTAGAAGTAGATGTAGATAATGGTTTATCTATAATAACGGCTACTGAAGTAAAAACTGCAGCCAATAAAAAAGAACTACAAGAGCCTAAGAAAGGAAAAGTAGTTACCCGTGCTGAGTATCAAAAAATGATGATGGAAATGATGGGCGGACAAGGAGGCGGCATGATGTTTAGAAGCAGGGAGAATTAAGTTCGTTTGATAAGTGTTGAGTGGAGGTGCCTCACCTTCCATTGGTTGTGCTGTTTTGTTAAAACTATTGTTTCCAGCCATTCCAGCATTATTTGTTTTTTGTCTTTGGTAACAGTTGAATAAAGCTTGTACGACACCCATGCAAAATTTTTACTTACTTCCGTATTGATAAAATCAAAAGTATCCACACGTTGATAATCGGCTATCGACTTTGATGCTTTTGTTTTATTCATAAGGGTGTCGCTATTCCAAATCTGACCATATTCATAAAAACTAATGTTGGCTGTACTTAATTTTTTGAAGTTTGCCGAATCAGCATTTGATAAAGCCTCAAATAATTTTAGAACCGTTTGCTGTACTAGCTGCTGCTCTTTTGTAGGTGCTTGTTGTGCCTGTAAAAAATACGCAATACAGATAGCAAAAGCTGTTAGAAGTATGTTTTTCATTGTTATTGATTTATAGCGTTGTATTGTTAAAGTTATACAACTTAATAGGAAAATGCAATTTAAAAAAACACTAGCATTCTTATGTGTTGTAAAACAGAAATTCAATAGCCTTATCTCCCTAAACTAAATTTTGGATTTGGCAGTTCAACTTGTAGTTTCACACTTATGGTAAGTGCAGTAAAAACTTTCATCAAAGTATCAATTGTTACATTACTCGCATCTAGTTAAGTTTCAATATAAAGAAACTGTATTTTATTTGATTCCCTGTATGTTCAAATAGATAGCTTCTCTTTTACCTCAAAACTATTTGTCATTAGAAGCCGGTTGAAAAACTAAAACGTTCTTATCACTACCCTCGCCCCACTATTCCCATTGGCTTTATGCAATCTGTAACTAAAGCTTAGCAAGTAATAGCGCTGTAGCACATTATAGCGGGTATCTTGTATGAAATTTTGATTGGCTGTTCTATTGATGCCCTGATTTTGATTCAACACATCAAATACAGAAAATTTTAATTCTCCTCGCTTATATTTTAAGAAGCTCTTGGCTAAATAGATATTCCACAGTGAAATATTATTATTAAAACCATCCGATCGGCCCGCATTAATAGTAAGTGCAAAATTATTATTGAGCAACAAGCCACCTGGCAAATAATTGGTTAGCTCAATACCATATTGATGTTGATAAAACCTGGTATTCAATTGAGGCTGCAATGAATAATTAGCCTGTGTAATACCTAAACGAGCAGTTAGCATAATATCTACAATACTATCTAAAGAGAAATTATAATTTATATTCGGAGTGATCGTTTTATTATCAATACGATTATTGGCTCCGTTCACCAAGTTATTCGTACGCATTTGATTGTAGCCGATACCAAAATCAATACGCGATTTTAGTTTCTTTAATGGGAGGCCTACATTTATATTACCTATTAGGAAGAAGTTACCATCTACGTTAACGGGCATGGTAGTTCTGGCACCATTTGCACTGATAATATCTGCATTCCCAAAACCATTGTGTATTTGCGAGTAAGACAAAAATCCAAATAAATTTTTCTGCGAATAAATATTAGTCGCAAAATAACTTAAGGATACTGAATGTGTGTAGCTACGCTGTAGTGATGGGTTACCTGTATAGGTATTCAAAGGATCAGAAATATCTAGTACAGGTTGCAATTGAAAAGTAGAGGGCTGTGTGGTAGAAGTGTTATAGTTGAAATTAATAGTACTTGTAGCATTTCTTTTAAACTGCATGTTCACCAGCGGCAACAAATCTGTAAACGACTGGCGAATTGTTGTTGCATTCGTATTATCAATACTCTCCAATGAAGCTGTCTGCAAACTAACACCACTGGTTAAACTTATTTTCTTAATATTCGATCTAAAGCTAATACCACCACCACCATAACTATATTTACTGGCAAAATTATTACTTAATGCAGTGTTTAGCTTATCATATTTATTCGTAGATGCATTAAAATCATATGTTTCTCTTTTACTATCCCCGTCATTTACACTATAGAAACTACTGAACTCTAAGAGTGATTTTTTACCGATAGGCTCTGTATACACCAGGTTTCCGCCGATATTACGGGTAACAGCATCTCTACTATTAGTTTGCCTAACAAGAGAATCTGGTAATGGATTTCCGTTGGAATAGAAACGATTCATTGTATTTAACCATCCATCTTGCCTACTATCATTATAAGTCATATTTGCTGTGGCCGAAATTGTTCTACCTTTTTTCTTAAATCGCTGACGGTATAAAAAATTACCCGTAAAATTCATTGCATTCGATTGGGTATTTGATGTACTATTCCCTTCATTTAGTTTACCACCTTTAAAATCTTCTGAAAAATAAGTTCTTACATTACTATTACTATTATTCTGTAGTGTAAGCTGCGGTGTAAATCGAATAGAAGCGAAACTATCAATTTTTTGATCCAATACGGCATTCAATCGTTGTTGGGTATTATGTCGATTGTTTTTACTGCTAGCATAATAATTGAAATTATTTCCCGGCAATAAATTCTGCCTAACTACATCTGAATTCGTTTGCAAGTTTACATCGGAGGCTATCCCATTCAAGTTTAGGTCTGTTTTTTTATTCCATGTATTATTGTAGTTTAGGCCTCCTGCTAATGTTGTAGCTACACCTTGCTGATTTTGCCCCATACCCGATATGGGCAAGCCGCCATCATCTTCATTATTATTAACGCGAATATTTACACCACCCCCATTGCGCATTCCACGAGCTAAATCGCCCGAAAAATTCATCACATCACTGATACTAAACCCCTGCCTGTTGGTATTATTACCCATCCCAATCACCGACATTTGTTTATCTCCCTTAAATCTGTTCATATTCAACTGCCCATCATATCTTTCTTTATTCCCAGCCCCTGCAGTAACTCTTCCAAAAGTTGAATTATCTCTATCTTTTTTAAGCTTCAGATTTATAGCTTTCGATGTTTGTCCATCATCAATGCCCGTAAATTCTGCCCTATATTTTTTGTTGCGATCTTTGGATCGCCTGTAAAAAATTCCTTCCCATTTACTAAAAAGCGACTAATTTTTTGTCCGTTCACACTCACTGCTCCATCCTTAT
Organism: Bacteroidota bacterium; assembly: GCA_039796395.1. Lineage (GTDB taxonomy): Bacteria > Bacteroidota > Bacteroidia > Chitinophagales > Chitinophagaceae > Sediminibacterium. The sequence goes on along the minus strand of JBDKJW010000068.1, from coordinate 12,315 downwards.
CAACCGTAACACCGGGTAATCTTTTTAATAAGTCTTCTACCACTGCATTGGGTGGTGTTTTAAAATTTTCTGTATTAAACTCAACAGTATCATTATTAATAGTAACGGGTGCTCTTCGTGCATTTACAGTTACGTTATTCATATGCAATAAATCGGTAAGTATAACTGTACCTACTTCTAATGCCTCGCCCGCTTTTATAGTAATGGGTTTCCAAACTGGCGAATAACCCACATAGGAAAAGGAGAGTAAATAACTACCTGGAGATATATTTGTTAGCTTAAAAACGCCATTTGAATCGGCTCTGGCAAAGCTAATAAGTGTTGAGTCTTTTTGTTTTACGAGAGAGATGGTAGTATATGCTAGTCCTTTTTTTAATACAGTATCAGTTACATAGCCTTTTATAGTAGCATTATTTTGTTGCCCCCTTACCGATAAAAAAAATATTATAAAAAAAAGAATCCCAGTTAGTCGCATACTTAAGTTTTGTGCAAAACTAACTGGGATCATCTATGAAAGGAGTTAATCAACTTTTCTTAAAAGTTAATCAATGTTAATCTATTCAATACCTAATAATTCAACTTCAAAAACCAACACAGAGCCGCCCGGAATTTTACCATTGCTTCTATCACCATAACCCATATCAGATGGAACATATAACTTCCATTTGCTACCTACAGTCATCAGTTGCAAAGCTTCTTGCCAACCTTGTATCATTTCATTTAAAGCGAAACTAATCGGCGCTCCTCTATCAACAGAGCTGTCGAAAACCTCTCCATTTGTTAATGTGCCATGATAATGGCATCTTAGCCTACTACTCAACGTAGGTCTTGGGCCCTCAGCTCCGGCTTTAAGTACCTCATACTGCAAACCACTGGGCAATGTTATTACCCCAGTTCGTTTTGCATTTGCATCCAAATATTGCTGTCCAGCTTTTTTAGCTGTTGCCGATTTAGCCGATTGTACTTCCATTTGATAAGTACCAATACATCTATCCAATAATTCTTCGGCTATAACTGGTTTTTTTGATTGCAATGCATCGGCCATCCCTTTTTGTAAAATGCTCAAATTGATAGGATCCAGCCCTTGTGATTTAAAGCTCTGTGCAATACGCATACCCAATGCATAACTTGCACTATCTGCTAAATTCTTAAATGGCATAGTTGCTAAACTAGGTTTAGCTGTTGGCTTCGCTGCTACTTTAGCAGCTGGCTTAACTTGTGCATATATAGTAGCGGCAACTATTAAACTACTGATGGTAAATACTATTTTTTTCATCTTGTTTTCTTTTGTGCAAATTAAGTTAAAAGTGATGCCAATTTTGCTTCTGTTTTTTCGAAATTAAATTGAGCGATTGTTTTTTGCATTTGTTTAGCTATTTCAAGATTACACAAATTCCCAATACTACCTATATGTGTATGTTTGATGGCTGTATCATAGGTAAACCGTTCTTTTTCAATAGCGTCTCCTATTTGTTTATATGCATCCCTAAAGGGGACGCCTTGCATAACTAACTTATTAACCTCTTCAACACTAAACATGTACTTATACTTTTCATCTTTCACAAGATCTTTCTTTATAGTAATATTAGAAAGCATAAGACCCGCCATTTCAATGCATTTTTTTAGCTCATCGAATGCAGGAAAAATATGTTCTTTTACCAATTGTAAATCACGTTGATAGCCAGATGGCAAATTCGTTGTCATCATCATAATTTCGTTTGGTAGCGTTTTCAATCGATTGCAATAGGCTCGTATCAATTCAAAAACATCAGGATTTTTCTTATGTGGCATGATACTAGAGCCAGTTGTAAGATGCGCGGGGAAACTAATAAAATCAAAATTTTGATTCAAGTATAAACAGGCATCCATACTTAATCGGGCAAGTGTATCTGCCACAGCAGCAATAGCAGTAGCTACAATACGTTCTGTTTTCCCCCTCCCCATTTGTGCATAAACCACATTATAGTTCAATGTTTCAAACCCTAATAAATCTGTTGTTTGTTGCCGATCTATAGGAAAGGATGAGCCATACCCTGCTGCTGAGCCTAATGGATTTTTATTAACTACTTGATAGGCAGCTTGTAGTTGAATAATATCATCCGCTAAACTCTCGGCATAAGCACCAAACCACAAACCGAAAGATGAGGGCATCGCCAATTGTAAATGCGTATAGCCTGGCAATAAGTAATCTTTATATTGTTCGCTCTGGGCTTGTAGTAAATCAAAAAAAGAGTGAATAACAGTTATTAGCTCTTTTATTTCATGCCGAAGAAATAATTTAATATCAACCAGTACCTGATCATTTCTACTACGTGCACTATGAATTTTTTTTCCTGTTTCCCCTAAACGTTCTGTTAATAATAACTCAACAAATGAGTGAATATCTTCAACATGGTTAGGAATCACAAAATCCGGTTTCTTTACTTCCGTATAAATATTTTGTAATGCCTTAACTAAGGCAACTGTTTCAGCTTCCTGTAAGAGGCCAACAGCACCTAACATCTTAGTATGTGCAATAGAGCCTAACACGTCGAACGGTGCCAACATTGCATCAAAATCTTTATCTCTCCCAACCGTGAATGCTTCTACAGCACTTGCTGTTTGTGTGCCTGACTTCGACCAAAGTTTCATACTATTGATTTAAGCAAATTAATATAGGTATCAATACCATTTTTTATTTCAGTTATAAAGATAAATTCATCTGCCGTATGACTTCGAGCGCTGTCGCCGGGGCCCATTTTTAAAGCGGGAAATGACATTAATGCTTTATCGCTTGTAGTTGGACTACCATAACATTTTTTTCCCATCTTCATACCCGACTGAACCAGCGGATGATCTTTTGCAATTGACGTACTTTTAAGCCTTGTGCTTCGTGGTGTTAAAGAAGCTTGTAAAGAAGATGCTAGAATGGCAAGAACTTCCTCGAAAGCATACAATTCATTTACCCGAATATCAATCAAGTATTCTGCCACTGCTGGCACAACATTATGTTGCTTATTTTCTGTACGAAAAGAAGTTACCGTGGTTTTCACAGGCCCTAACAAGTCACTTACTTTATTAAACTTATATGTTTGAAGCCATTCAATATCCTGTATGGCTTTATAAATAGCATTATCTCCTTCATTTCTGGCTGCATGTCCAGCTTTACCTTTTACAACGGCGTCTACAACCAATAACCCCCTTTCGGCAATGGCTAAATCTAATAGGGTAGGCTCTCCAACAATAGCACAGTCAATTGGGGGTAATAATGGCAATAATATTTCTACGCCATGATGTCCTGAAATTTCTTCTTCAGCTGTTGCAGCTAGTAACAAGTTGTATGATAACCCACTTTGTTCGTAATAATGTAAAAAGCACCCAATCAATGATACTAAACATCCACCAGCGTCATTACTTCCCAAACCAAATAGCTTATCATCAAAAATAGTTGCTTCAAAAGGATCACGTGTATATCCCTTATTGGGTTTAACGGTATCGTGATGAGAATTCAATAATATGGTTGGTTTTGAAGAATCAAAATATTTATTAACAGCCCATACATTATTTAAATATCTATTTGTATTTACCCCTTCTGCATTTAAGAACAATTCAATCGCATCGGCTGTTTTATCCTCCTCCTTACTAAAAGAAGGTGTAGCAATTAATTGCTGCAATAAAGAAATCGTTTTTTGATATAATTGATCCTGCTTATTCATGTTCGATACTTGTTCCAGCTTCTCCACTAATTAATTGTACCAATTTTTTTGCATTTCCAATAATTACTTTTTTTACTCCTTTATCTAAAGCGCTAAAAGCATTATCTAATTTGGGTAACATGCCCGCGAATATGGTTTCTGTAGATTTCAACTCGGCATAATATTTTTTGTTTATTTTTTTAATAACCGACTCTTCATTATCTACATCTAATAGTACACCATCTTTTTCAAAAGAATAAACTAATTGTACATATGTTTCAGCAGCGAGTGCTGTTGCTATGGCTTGTGCAACTGTATCGGCATTGGTATTCAATAATTGTCCTGCACCATCATGCGTTATTGGCGCTACTACTAAAATATTAAACTGGGTAAGTAATTGTTGAATACCTTTTGTATTAACTGCATCAATATCGCCTACGAAGCCATAATCGATGCTTGTATGTACTCTTTTATGAGCTTGTATTAAGTTACCATCTGCTCCTGTAAATCCAATTGCAGTAGATCCATTAGCCTGTAGCTGCGCAACAATATTTTTATTGATATAGCCCGCATATACCATGGTAACAATCTTTAGTGTTTCTGCATCTGTAATTCGTCGGCCATCGATCATTTGTTGCTCTACCCCCATGGCTGTAGCCATTTTAGTAGCTAGCTTTCCACCTCCATGTATTAAAATAATTTTTTGTGACCGCTGTTGTTGTAATTCAGATAGTGTTACTAAAAACGATTGTAATGCATTATCATCGTCGATAATATTTCCGCCAATTTTTATAACAATTATATCTTGCATAACCCCAATATTATTTGGTAGTCAAAATTTCACTTAATACTGCTTGTGCAGCCCATACCCTATTACTAGCTTGTTGCGTAACTAAACTATGGAATCCATCTAATACCTCATCACTTAATTCTACATTTCTCCGTACAGGTAAGCAATGCATAACCCCTGCATTATTTGTTGCTGCCAATTTATCATTGGTAAGCATCCATGCTGGGTCGTTTTCATAAAGTTTGCCATAATCGGTAAACGTACTCCAGTTCTTTACATATACAATATCAGCATTCGCCAATGCCTCCTCTTGATTATTGTAATTACAAAATCGGCTTCACCCCATACATTTATCCATTGCGCAAAACTATTAGCAACGCACTGAGGCAGGGGTTTAATATGTGGTGCCCATGTGAGAACGATTTTGGGTTTACTTACTCCAGATTGAAGTTTGAAGTTTGGAGATTGAATTCTCTCTTGAATAGTAATGATGTCGGTTAGTGATTGTAGTGGATGTAATGTTGCGCTTTCTAAACTAACCACAGGCACACCCGCATACTTTATAAATTGTTTTATATACATTTCGCTATAATCATCTTCCTTATTTTTTAAAGAAGGAAATGTTCTAATCGCTAGCACATCAAAGTACGCTCCTAAAATAGGAGCAGCATCTTTAATATGTTCCACTGTATTACCACTCATAATGGCGCCTTCCTCAAATTCCAGCGCCCACCCCTCCTTATCTACATTGAAAACTATGGCTTCCATACCTAAATTAGCCGCCGCTACTTGTGTGCTTAAGCGTGTACGTAAACTTGGATTGAGAAAAAGCAAACCAATGCGTTTTCCTTCTCCTAACAATTTATCTGCTAAAGGATTTTTTTTATAAAACAGTGCTTTTGCAGCTAGCTGATTAATATCCAACACATCATGTGCAGAGATAAATTGTTTCATTGTTTTATTAGTTTTCTTGTAATGATTGAATAGCTTCTTTTAGTGCTTCTAAAAATTCATCTACTTGTTTTCTTGTTATTGCCAATGAGGGGAGTAATCTAATTATATTCGGTTTTGCCTCTCCGGTAAAAACAAAAAAATCGGTTAATAATTTTTTCTTTAGTGCTTTCAAATTTTCAGGCACTTCAAACCCAATCATTAAGCCTTTACCACGCACATTTATGATACCATCAATAGCCTTGAGTTGATTCATTAAATACATACCTCTTTGTTTGGCCATGCTTATTAAATTCTCCTGCTCCATCACTTCTAAAACAGCTAATGCTGCTGCACAAGCCAGATGGTTTCCGCCAAAAGTAGTGCCCAACATTCCGTGTTTTGGCTGTATATGAGGTGCGATAAGAATACCGCCAATGGGAAACCCATTACCCATACCTTTTGCCATAGCATAAATATCTGCATTTACTCCAGCCCAATCATGTGCAAAAAATTGTCCGCTTCTTCCATAACCACATTGTACACTATCTGCTATATACAATGCCCCATGCTCAGTAGTTAGCTTTCTTATTAACTGTAAAAAACTATCGGATGCAATATTAATTCCTCCAACACCCTGAATGCCTTCCACAATTACAGCTGCTATTTCTTGTCCATTGGTAGCAAATAAGTTCTGTAAAGCTGCTTCATCATTAAAGGGGAGAAATATTACATTTGTTGTTTCATTAACAGGTGCAATAATCGCCGGATTATCGGTTGCGGCTACCGCCAATGAAGTACGGCCATGGAAAGATTTATTAAACGCAACAATCTTTTTTCTACCGGTATGAAAAGACGCAAGTTTTAATGCGTTCTCATTTGCCTCGGCGCCACTATTACAAAGAAATAGCTGATAGTCTGTTTTACCACTCAGCATCGCTAGCTTATCAGCCAATTGCTGTTGCAAGGGAATTATAACTGAGTTAGAATAAAAAGCAATCTGCTCCAATTGCTCTTCAATTCTTTTCACCCAATGCGGGTGGGTGTGGCCAATACTAATAACCGCATGGCCTCCATACATATCTAAATATTGAATACCTGCACTGTCCCATACATATGAGCCCTGTGCTTTTGTGATAGTAATATCATTCAATGGATATACGTCGAATAATTTCATGTAAGTTGAAAGGGTTAGGGTTTAAGGTATAGGGTTTAGGTTATTTTAGCTCTTAGAAATTTGATAAATACGATAAGCATTGCTCTAATTTCATTTAACATATCATTAGCAGTGGTATAGTTTTCCTTAGAAATATATCCTAATTCATATGCAGCAAAGCAGCAATAATCTACTTCATTAGTTGATCCGAGTGATATACTAAGAAAATGAGCGAATTCTTTCTCAGAAAAACGTCCTGCTCCTTCAGCTATATTCAAGGGGATAGACAATGATGCTCGAGACAACTGAGCCTTCAAATCATATCTCTCTTCAAGAGGTAACATGCTTAAAATATTTTTTTTAACAAATAAGTATTGTTCATGACTTTTTCTCCAAACCGTTAATAGCCTATAATCCCTCATCCTATAAATCTACCTATCTACTATCTAAATATTTAGGTGTTTATACTATATCTTATAACTAAATCACGGTATTTACAACCCATCATTCCCCTTCTACCTTTTAAAACCCTACCCCTTTTAGCTTCAACCCTACTCCTTCCCCTAATCCAAACAATAAATTCATATTTTGCAGTGCTTGTCCGCTTGCACCTTTGAGTAAGTTATCAATACAACTATGTACGATAATCTTAGTCCCTGCTTTCTCAACATGCACTAAACACTTATTAGTATTGATAACTTGTTTCAAATCAATCATTTTTTCAGAAACATGTGTGAATGCTGCATTTTTATAGAAATCGTGATACATTTTATACACCATATCTAATGGTAAAGCGCAATCCAACACAGCACTAATATAAATTCCCCTGGTAAAATCGCCTCTCCATGGCACAAAATGAATACCATTACCTTCTCCCCCATTACTCAATGGATCGTCTTTCTGCAGCTGATTAATCGATTCTGTGATTTCAAAAATATGCTGATGCTGTAATGTTTTATAGGCTTGAATATTATTTGCTCGCCAACTAAAATGACTAGTTGAGCTCAATGATTGCCCAGCACCAGTTGAGCCCGTAATGCCCGTTGCATATACATCTCCGAGTACGCCGGCCTTCGCTAGTGGCAATAATCCTAATTGTATAGCAGTGGCGAAACAACCGGGATTGGCAATATTATTGGCTTCAACAATTTTTTCTCTATTCAACTCCGGTAAGCCATATACAAAGGAACGGGTGCCAATAGTAGATTTCGCATCTAATCTAAAATCCTGCGACAGATCAATGATCTTTATATGCTCAGGGATTGTATTTGCTGATAAAAATTTTTGTGCGTCGCCATGTCCAACACATAGAAATAGCACATCAATATCATCATTTATGTTTGCGGCAAATTGCAGCGCAGTTTCACCCAAAAGGTCGGTATGCACATGATGTAACGGATTACCAGCATTACTACTACTTTGTACAAATTGTAGTTCTACTTCGGGGTGATTAATCAGTAATCTTATGAGTTCACCACCAGTATACCCCGCTCCGCCAACTATTCCTGCTTTTATCATTGTGCTGCGTTTTTTATATGATGATAGATAGCAGTTTGATTGCCAAAAATTTTTGAGAACCCACGAACATCGTCGCCCGTCCACCCACTATTCATTTCTCCATACTTACCAAACTTACTACTCATTAAATCATTCGCCGATTCAATACCAATAATATGAAAGTGATAAGGCATTAATTGAACGAAAACTGTTCCCGTAACCTGTTCTTGCGATTGAATAAGAAATGCTTCGATATCACGCATTACCGGATCGAGTATTTGCCCCTCATGCAACCAATTGCCATAGAATTGTGCCAACTGATCTTTCCAGCTCAATTGCCATTTGGTTAATACATGTTTCTCCAATGCATGATGTGCTTTCAAAATTACCATCGGTGCAGCAGCTTCAAACCCAACTCTACCTTTAATTCCAATGATTGTATCTCCTACATGAATATCTCTGCCAATACCATAAACACCAGCTATTGATTGAATAAATTGAATGGCATGTACCGGATTACTAAAATCACGATCATTCACTTTTATAATTTCACCTTTCGAAAAATGAATAGCTAACTCTTCTGTATCTCTTTTTGTAACTTGTGTGGGCCAGGCTTCTTCAGGTAATAATCCTTTTGAATGTAGTGTTTCTTTACCGCCAACACTAGTTCCCCATAATCCTTTATTAATTGAATAAGCAGCTTTTTCAAAATTCATTTGTACCCCTTTTGCTTTTAAGTAGCTTATTTCTTCTTCTCTACTTAATTTTAAATCGCGTATGGGTGTAATAATTTCTACACCAGGGATCATAATATTGAAAATCATATCAAACCGAACCTGGTCGTTTCCGGCCCCTGTACTTCCATGTGCAACAGCTACTGCTTCTATTTTTTTTGCATGTTCGGCAATATGAACAGCCTGACTTAATCTTTCCGCACTTACGCTTAAAGGGTATGTATTATTTTTAAGTACGTTGCCAAAAATAAGATACTTAATAATCCGATTATAATAGGAATTAACTGCATCAACTGTTGTATGTGATTTAACGCCTAGTGCATAAGCATGCTTTTCAATTTTTACTAATTCATCTTCACTAAACCCACCTGTATTTACAATTACGCTATGCACTTCATATCCCTTATCTTGTGATAAATAAAGTGCGCAATACGTAGTATCTAATCCGCCACTAAATCCTAGTACTAGTTTTTTAGATGTCATTATCAGGAGTTATAAGTTGAATAAATAGGATGCTTTCTTTCTAAATAAACGAAGCAATTTGCTTTGTTTTATTTTCATGAAACGTTCATATAATTTAGATTTTTTGCTGAAATCTTCTGAAGTTTCTTGTGGTTCAAAATGATCTGCAGGATCATATAGCATAGCTGTACACATGCAATTTTTTCTATCCTTACTCATTAAAATATCATAGTTTACACAGCTTTTGCAGCCTGCCCAAAATTCTTCATCATCTGTTAACTCACTATAAGTAACGGGCTCATATCCCAAATCACTATTGATTTTCATTACAGCCAAACCGGTAGTTAACCCAAATATTTTTGCATTCGGATATTTTTGTCTTGAAAGGCTAAATATCGCTTGCTTAATTTGCTTGGCAACACCGCTTTTCCGAAAATCTGGTGATACAATTAAGCCACTATTGGCTACAAATTGTTCATGCCCCCATACTTCTATATAACAGAATCCTACCCAAGTGTTGTTTGGCAATAAAGCTATAACCGCCTTTCCCTCTTGCATTTTATTAGCAACATAATCCGGACTTCTCTTAGCTATACCCGTACCTCTTGCTTTTGCAGATGCTTCCATTTCGTCGGTAATGGTTGTTGCATAACGTGTATCGCTTTGATTGGCTACTCGAATAATAATCGACTGTTCCAAAATGAAGTATAATTAAATATGTAGGTGGCTACCTTGAATAAGAAAAAGTTTCGGAGAAATTTTCACTGATAGGGGCAAGTGCCAGTTGCTCGTCCTATCAGAACCCACGTCGGGGTCGAGGCAAGCTGATAAAAGGCCTTGCTGAAATACTGGATTGCATGTCAAGCGCTTTTATGTTGATATATGATACTGTAAGGGTCATTTTGCGGGGCTAAGTTAGCTATATTTTGTGAATTCTACCCTCTTTCAATCAAATTTAACGTTATACTAGTTTCTAAAATTGCGCATCATATTATTACCTGCTGGCATACGATTACCCCTAAACATATCCATCATAGGATTTCTTTGTTGATTTCCCTGTGCCCCAAATCTGCGCAGATTGTAGGTAAAACTCACCATAAAATACCTTGTAAGCACTCTAGTAGATATGTCTTGAATTGTATTGCCGGTAACATTTCTGGTGATACTTACATTTTGATTCAACAAGTCGAAAACATAAAATTTCAGCTCCCCTTCTTTCTTCTTAAATAGCTGCTTTGCAATACTGGCGCTCCATAAAGGAATACTCGTATTAAAACCCTCTGCCCTACCCGTATTTTTAATATAACTAAAATCAGTAGAAAGTACCCAACCACTCTTTGTATAATATGTTGGCTCAGCTGTGAATGTTTGGGTAAAGAAATCACCATTTTGTTCTGGCTGTAATGTATAACGAGCAAATGTAAAAGAGGAGTTAGAAGAGAAATTCATATCAAAATTATCCTTCAAGTTGGTTGTCCAAGAAGCATTCAAACCCGTAACTGTGTTGCGTGTATAATTAGACTGATTATTCACTAAGGTTTGGCTTTGCGCATTCGATAAAGCCAGCCCTATATTAATATTACTCTTTGGCTTTTTAAGTGGGAATCCATAATTAAAGAATCCATTAATATTATACGTGCCGCTTAAGTTAACGGGTTTAGTAAACTGAGCTCCATTTGGAAGAAAAATAGTTGAGTTCTGAATATCATTATCAGTGAATGTAGCATTGATGGTAGCAAAAATAATTTTCTGTGTAAAAAGATCAAAAGAGTTATACAATATTCTGAAAGTATGTATAAACTGTTGTTTCAACCCCGGATTACCCGTTTTTATATTTAAAGGATTAGAATTATCTATTACTGGTTGTAATTGGGAGGCACTTGGTTGATTTGTTCTTCCATTATAGAATATGCGCAGATTTTTTGTTTTGGTAAAGTCATATCTAAAATTCATAGTTGGAAAGAAATTCACGAAATGTTGTGTTATACTACTATCTTTTGTAATATTCTTGCTTACTAAATCACCTACTTGAATACCTGAACCAATACTAAAATTATACTTGGTTTTTTGCAATCGATAATTTGCCGTGAACCGATTTGAGCTGAAAGTATTTTCGAATTCATTGGTAAGATTGGGTACTATAATATCGTAACTATTAGTATGCTTATTAAAAGCATATGTTTTAGTGCCAGAATTATTGATGTTATTATTATAATTATAATTGAATTCTAAGATCTGATTTCTTCCGATTGGCTCAGTATATGAAAGTGTAGTATTAAATGTGGTTGCATCTCTGTTGGTACGATTAATCTGATTAATGGTATCAGCATAAGGTGTAGCTGTATTAAAAAAGTTATTGATTGAGTAATTGAATCCATTACCGTCATTCGTATTTTTGGAAGGGTTAAATGCGATGGAGTAGGTTCTTCCTCTTTTCTTAAACTTATGCCGGAAAGTAGCTTCTATACTGCCGTTAAAGCCATCACTAACTCTATCACTCGTAGCAATAGAGCTATTCAAGTATTTAGATGTTCCTCTTGTAGATGTTGTTGTTTGTTCGTTTTGTGCGTCAGTATGTTGAAAGCTGATATTGGGACGAATAATCATTGAATTCATAGAATCGAACTGATGTTCAATATTAAAATTGATCCGATGATTTTGATTTTGCGTTATAGCTTTTTGAATGGAGTTATTAAAAATTGAAGAGTCTGGATTTCCAGGAATAAGATTTTGTGTAAGTGAATTTTGGTCTCTATACGTTTTCTGGTCATTATAAAAATAACTGCCTGATACCGAGGTTTTCTTTCCCCAATTATCTTTATAATTTAATTTTACAGAGTATATTGGAACTAAGAGTGCTGTTTAGATACGTAGTCATGCACAGAAGTTTTTTTCAAAGCTGGAGAAGGAAGGGAAACCGTTAGAGGGTAAGGTCAATAAAAATAAATTGATCATAATTTTATCAGGATTTGTATCGATCTAAATGAGCTTGAAATCACGTCTTTCCCGCAGGATTGTAATCGGGATTGATTAAACGGACGATCTCTAGCTTATTCATGGGATACATGAGAA
>JBDKJW010000067.1:0-10815 GCA_039796395.1 Bacteroidota bacterium | reverse complement strand
CCTTTACAAGGCGATTTATGTTGCGAGTGTTGTACACGATAGGCTTCAATTACTTCAATTCTCCCATCATCCATTTTAACTGGGAAACGCATACTGTAAATACTATTACAAGCTTTAATTTGTTCGAGTAAGCCCTTCTCCCAATTGGTAAACTTAGCCGCTTTATCAAAACTTTTTTCAACACTTTGAAAAAAGCTGTACGGTGTTTGATTTGACATGTGCAATCGATTTATAGGTTATATAGGTATATAATTATTTGTTTTGTTCTAATTTACTAATCTTGCGATCAATAGCAGTGAGGTAAATAAATAATCCAATCAGAATAGTTACTACTACAGCCATCACCACAAATATCTTTCCGTTACTACGCATTAAGCCAGTATCCGCTGCTTCTTGCGCATTTACAATAACACAAAGAAAGCAGTTCAATACCAGTAAAGCAATGCTTTTCAACTTATTCATGCATTAATTTTTTATAAGCTAATAATGTATAGCGTGTTTTAATCGTACTGATCCAAACACCGAGTAATGTCCAGCCTAATACCGCCGGGTAAAAAACCAATCGCATACGCGCATCCATATCTTTTCCATTAATCCCCGGATTGCCATCACTTCCCTCGCCACCTGGGTGTAACGACTCAGTTAATCGGGGTAAAATCCAAAGTGTAGGAAAAAGCATAAAGAAAGCAAATACATTATACACAGCGCCAATACGTGCCCGCTTAACATCATCTGTAATACTTCCTCTTAACACAAAATAAGCCAAGTATATGAGCATGGCTATGGCCGCTCCGTTTTGTTTGGGATCACCACTCCAAGGGCTACCCCACTGATAGTTCGCCCAGATAGCGCCTGTTACTAACCCTAGTAACCCAAAAATTGTACCTGTTGCAGCAAATGCAGTTGCATTGGCATCATGTTGAATAGTTGGATTTCGTAAATACTTTACAGAATACCACACCGAAACAAATAGCAGAATCATCATCCCAAACCACATAGGTACATGGAAGAAAAAATTCCGAATCGATTCCTGCATTCGATCATCTAGCTTAGGCACTTTTACATAAAAACCATAAATACAGGTATAAAGTAGCAGTAAAAAAGACGATATCTTCCACCAGCGCTGTCGAATCATAATTGGGTATTGATAAACACCAACCTCAACAAATTGTTGCTGAAGTGGTGGCAAAATTAGGTGAAAGCATCCCAATTTGCCCAATGATTGTGTAAAAATTACCCAATAAATAGCGTCTGACGGGTGTTGGGGGATTGACGAGATTTTCGTAATTTTGCCGCTCTCTAAAATTTTCATGCCGTAACATGAAGCGAGTCGCCCCTACCTGCCTAGGCAAGTATGCGTCAACCTGAATGTGGCTATCTAAACAGTAAAATCAGATCAGACACATGAAATTATCTCAGTTTAAGTTCGACCTTCCCCTTAACCTTATTGCCCAAAACCCTACCAAACGCCGCGAAGACAGCCGTATGATGGTGGTAGACCGTAAAAGTGGGCATATGGAAAATCGCAATTTCAAAGACATTCTTGAGTATTTCGACGATAAAGATGTTTTTGTAGTAAACAACACCAAAGTATTTCCGGCTAGGATGTATGGTCGTAAGGAAAAAACAGGTGCCAAAATTGAAGTATTCTTATTACGCGAATTAAATAAACCCAACCGCCTTTGGGATGTAATCGTTGATCCCGCAAGAAAAATTCGTGTAGGAAATAAACTCTATTTTGGTGATAATGAAGAACTGGTTGCAGAAGTAATTGATAATACAACGAGCCGTGGACGTACCATCCGTTTTTTATGGGATGATGATGATACCAGCTTTAAAAAAATGTTAGAGTTCTTAGGTGAAACGCCTCTCCCAAAATATATTAAGCGTAAACCGGATGAGGAAGATAAAGAGCGCTACCAAACCGTATATGCCAAGCACGAAGGTGCCGTTGCTGCACCAACTGCAGGTTTACATTTTAGCAAAGAATTAATTAAGCGTTGTGAAATACAAGGTATTCGTTTCGCAGAAGTTACTTTACATACTGGCCTAGGCACTTTCCGCCCTATTGAAGTAGAAGATTTAAGTAAACATAAAATGGATGCTGAATACTACCAAATAACGGATGAAGCGTGTGGTATCGTAAACAAAGCAAAAGAAAATGGGAAGCGTATTTGCTCTATTGGCACCACTACTATGCGTGCGATGGAAAGTAGTTTTACTGCACAGAAATTATTAAAACCAAGTGAGGGTTGGACAAACCACTTCATTCACCCACCTTATAACTTTAATGTGGCGGATAGTTTGGTTACTAATTTCCACTTGCCAAAAACAAGTTTATTAATTATGACTTGTGCTTTTGCAGGTTATGATTTAGCAATTGAAGCCTATAAAAAAGCTATAAAAGATAAATATAGATTCTTCAGTTATGGAGATGCCTTATTAATCGTTTAAATAAAAAGGGGATCATTTGATCCCCTTTTTTTATAATTACTTTTTATTTTTTACGAACGCCTTCTCATACCGTTCGATCCATTCGTCTACAGTAACTTTTTGTACCAGCTCTCCAATTAAATCAAAGGGTATATCTGCTGGCTTTTTAAACCGGATACAACTTTTTCCCATATCTAATTTGGCTTTGGAATGCTTCGGATATTCTGTAGTAAACCATTTGTATAAAATGGGATCTGCGTATACACACATATGATATACTGCTATAAAATTTTTTTGTGCAGCAATATTTACAAAGGGCAATGGATCTTTAGGCGCACAATGGTAGCCGTTTGGATATAATGTATGCGGCACTACATAACCAATCATACCATAACTGATTGTTTCCTGAAAGCCTTTAGGAATATTCTTTTTGATTATTTTTCTAAGTTTTTCAACAGCCGCTTTCTTATCGGGTGCTACCTCCGACAAGTACTCTTCTACAGTAGTTGCTTTGCTAGTCATGATTAAAATTTCTTAAATATACTAAATTAATGAACCATTGATCGCTTCTTAATCATACCACCCTTTGTATCTTTCACACTATTCATTACCACAAATGCATTAGGGTCAATTTTTTCAATCTCAGTATTCATCTTACTGATCTCCAAACGGGTAATTACAGTATATATAATATCTGTATCATTCGTATGCCCCTTTTTCCCATACCCTCGTTTACCTTTATAAACCGTAATACCTCTTCCTAATTTCTGGGTTATCATCTCAATGAGTTCTTCACTATGTGTAGAGATAATGGTAACTCCGGTATATTCTTCAATTCCTTCAATTACAAAATCTAAGGTTTTAGAAGCTGACAAATAGGTAAGCATGGCATATAATGCAGTTTCCACTGATAACAGATAGGCCGCTGCGGCAAATACAAGCACATTAATAATCATAACTACATCACCAATAGTAGCACCCAATTTCCTACTTAAGGAAATGGCCAATACTTCGGTACCATCTAAAACTGAACCGGCTCTTACGGATAAGCCAATACCTGCACCTAAGAAAAAACCACCAAATACGGCTACCAATAATTTATCCTGTGTTATTTGTGGAAAATGAATAAATGCAACTGCTAGAGATAGTCCAAGAATTGATAATGCCGCTTTAAGGGCAAATTGTTTACCGATAGTATTCCAAGCCAATAACACAAAAGGGATATTTACTAAAATAATGATGATATACAGTGGTATTTGTGTTATCTCATTGAGCAATAAGGAAATGCCTGTTGCGCCGCCATCTATAAATTGATTAGGAATCAGGAAACTTTCTAACCCAAATGCAGCTGAAATGATACCTAATACAATAAAAAATATATCTCGCAAAAGTGCTAAAAAATCAATCTTAACTTTTCTGAAATTTTTGGCTATTACATATCGTGAAAAAGCTTCTCCATTTCGCTGAAAAAAGCGACTCCCTTTTAAGAGCTGTTCAATCAAATTATATTTTAGTATCGACTTCAACTTTCGTTAGTCTGTTTTGCAATTAACTGATATATTAAGTCAGTTTGTTGTTTTTGCATTCCCATTAGTTCATCTATTTTTTGTTGTAATTCTCTTATCTCTTTCTCTGATTTCAAATTAATTTCATAATCATTCTTTGCCCGCTCTCGGTCTTTCTCTTCCTGTCTATTTTGGCTCATCATAATTACAGGTGCCTGAATAGCAGCAATGCAAGACAAAATAAGGTTCAATAAAATAAAGGGATAGGGATCAAAACCTTTATTCAGAAATAATAACACATTAAGTACTATCCAGACTATAATAAAGGTCAGGAAGGAGCTGATGAAGGTCCAGCTACCACCAAAAGCTGCCACTTTATCAGCTAATTGTTGCCCGAAATTGAGCGCTTGTTGATCTCGACTATTTTTTTTCATAATCACTATTTTATTAATCTCTAAAGGGCGGTTTATATTCAAGGGGCAGCATATTGGAGAGCTTTTCCGACCAAGCCCAATAAGCAAGTACTAATAAACTTTTTCCATAGTAGTAACTCCCGTTGGCTGTTATATAAATTTTGTCATTGCTATTGGGCATCATCAACTCAGCTGTTATTGGCGTATTGGGCAACATATTTTTTTGTGTGCGTGTATAAAATTCTGGCATTTTCTTGGCTGGATATATGACTTGTAAATAGTCATTAAATTGCATGCCGGCTGTTGCGCTATCAACAGCGAAAGCAATACTATCCCCAGGCAGTAATTGATCTATGAGAAAATCATTGGTGCCAGTTGAGGAGAACGTAAAAGAGGGTGTTTTTTTCTGCCGAATAATTTTCCGTACCTCAAAACCTTCTTGTGCAATTTTATTTTGATATAAGGCTCGCATGAAATGCATCAATGACCCTTTATAAGTATCAAGTCTATTTCGCTGCCATCTTTTATTCTTTGCGTTTTTGTCGGACTCAAGCTCAGCAAAAAAAGGGTAGCCTTGATAATAAAAAATTCTAGTCTTGAAATTGAATTCGAAATCTGTTAAACTGTATTTCAATAAATAGCCCAATGCTTTATTCTCTAAAATAAGTGGTTCATCCACAAATGCTTTGAGTGTATTTTCTTTTCTACTAAACTTAAACTTTACGGTTTCTTTATTTTTTAATTCACAATCAAATGAGTTCGGGGTTTTGCCAATTAAATTCTCCATAAAAAAACCACCCCATTTTTCCCAACCGTTTTTATCAAACGGTTCAAGAATTATCTCTTGCAAGTCAACAGCTTTGGGCTTTAATAAAATTTCTAAAAAATCGGGTAACTTGCCAGATTGTAAAGTAGCGATGTATGTTTCGTAGCCAAGAATAGAAACTACCAAATCATACCTTCCATTAGGAAATGTATTGATGATAAAACTACCATCGTCTTTCGAAACAGTGCCTATACCTGTATTGCTTAAAAAAACACTAGCTGCAGCAACCGGTACTCGGGAGTCTGCAGCCAGTAGCCTACCCTTTAATATTTGTTGTGCATTTGCAAAAAAACAACACAAGAAAAAAACACCTGATAAGCTCCATCTGTTCATGTTGGTTTTTTACATATTGAATAAACCTGCATTTAAGCGTTGCAATGTTTTTATTTTATCGGTACCCGGAACAAGTAATGATATATTATGAGGACTTCCGCCATAACTAACCATTGTTACGGGTATATCTTTAAGCGATTCGAATAGTTTTTGCAGTACATGATCTGTTTGTGCAATTTCGTTTCCAACAATAGAAACAATAGTTTGTTCTTTTTCAATATCAACAGTTCCGAAGGGCTCTAGTTCTTTTACAATCTGGTTAAGAAACTGTGCATTATCTATCGTTACAGAAACAGCTACTTCAGAAGTAGTAATCATATCAATAGATGTTTTGTACTTTTCAAATACCTCAAATACTTTCCTTAAAAAGCCATAGGCCAACAACATCCTGCTGCTCTTAATTTTAATAGCAATAATGCCATCTTTAGCCGCAACAGCTTTTACACCAACACTGCCTGCCTCCTTGGTAATTACGGTACCAGTTGCTGTTGGTTGCATGGTATTTAATAATTTCACAGGCACATTTTCTTGTTGTGCCGGCCAAATACAGGTAGGGTGTAAAATTTTAGCACCGAAATAGGCCAATTCTGCTGCTTCATCGAAACTCAATTGTTCAATGGCCATTGTTTTATTTACAATACGTGGATCATTATTGTGCATACCATCAATGTCTGTCCATATTTCACAAACCGATGCATTACAAGCTGCTGCAACCAATGAGGCCGTATAATCACTTCCACCTCTTTTTAAATTATCTACCTCTCCCCTTGCATTTCTACAGATATATCCTTGCGTAACTAATATTTTTTTATCACTATGCTTTTTAAGTAACTGCGCCAACTTTACTTTAATACTTCCTAACTGCGGCTCTTCATTGGTATCAATAGTCATGAATTCCAAGGCAGGCAATAAAATATGATCAACACCTTTTTCTTCTAAGTAAACACTAAAGAGTTTGGTACTCATTAATTCACCTTGTGCCAAAATATCTTTATTTAATGCCTCACTGAAAGATATTCGAAGGATGATTTGTAAAAAATCGAAATGTTCTGCTATTACTGATTTGGCTTTTTCTTGTGCTTCATTTGTGCTCACTAACTCATTGATAAATTGGTGATAATGCGCTTCAAGCTGCTCAATTTTTTGTTTAGCGTTTTGTCTATCTCCCGCTGCTAAACTTGTACTAATTTCCACTAATGCATTGGTAGTTCCACTCAGTGCACTAAGTACAACAATTTTTTTCTCCTCGTCTTTTGTTACTAATTGTGCTACTTCTTGCATGCGCGCTGGTTTACCAACACTGGTACCGCCAAACTTCATAACTTTCATAATGCCCCTCCCCCGTTTAATTTTAATGATTAAAATGAAAGCAAATGTACGCCACGGTAAGGAAAGATAGTTGCTTAAGTTCCAAATGGCCGTTGGTTGGCACAGCTACTATTTGCCCCAGCAGAAACACCAAAGAATGTGCAGAAATAATAATACCAATCAAGTCGATATTTATTACGTGGCGATGCTTTGGGGCCACACTCTAATCCACCATTAATAATATTCATAACAGCCCCAAAACCGGGTAAGCGGTTTGCTATACTATCTTTTTTCTCTGGCTTCCATGCCCCCCGCATAATTTCACTACAAGAGGGTTTTGGATACTGCGCCGTATGCCAAAACCAAAAAGCGGATGTAAAACAAAGCACAGGGTCTTTAGACAATAGTTCAGGTTTTTCCAAAAGCTTTGCCTGATTACCAAAATAGAATGTGCTAAACTGTGCATAATTGTAATTCCAGCTAAGTTGAATAGGCCCTCTACCATGATAGGATTTACCTTTAACCGGAATAAATAATTTTTTAGTACTGTCGCTATAATGTGCACATCCATTTTCACAACCGTTTTCTTCCAAAAAATATAAACCCCAAGCAAAATTACCACCCGGTGCATCATCCCAACCACCACCGGTTTCATGCGCCATAGTAGCTAGAAATGCAGCTAATTCTCGTTTTTTTGTTTCCTCCGTTCCTTTCTTCAAAAATTCTGGAAATTGTTTTGCAGCAGCAATGAATGCCTCATAACTATAGAATTCTTTTTTTGAAACATTTTTAGGGTATGCTCTTCTATCAGCCGATAAAGCGTATCTGTTCGGAAATAGTTTATGCCAAGTTGCTTTACTTATATAACGTTCTATTGGATGTTGTACAGCTAAAAGATTATTACTGAGAATGATCAATATGCCAATAAAAAATCTACGCATTAGCCTTTTATAGAAATGTGCAATAATGATGCCGTTTCCTCTAAGTCTTTATATACCGAATCAACCATCGGAATACCTGTTTTCATTCTTTCTATCTCCATTAATCGTTCCGGATCGCCCGGTATAAGCACGGGCTGATTAGCATCAATAGGGGTTGTATTTCTAAACCGCTGTATCCATTGATCCATGTGCTTTTTAAAGTCTTCCGCAGTTCTGAAGGCATCAATTCGCATGGCCCCCAAAAAATGACCTAATCCCTTACCGGGCATGTTTTCAGGAATGGGTATATACGCAGGAAATGGTGGTGCCCAAGGCCCATAGGATGCCCCACTCAGTACAGCAGAAAAAATATCAACAATACTTCCTAGCGCGTATCCTTTATGACTTCCATGTTCTCTATCAGTTCCTAATGGCAAGAGTGCACCCCCTTTTTTTAAAATATTGGCATCATTTGTTTCAACTCCATCCACATCCTGTACCCAACCTGCGGGTGTATCTGCATTTTTTCTTTGTAAAATTTCTAGTTTACCATTAGCTGCCGTAGTAGTAGCAAAATCAGCTATAAAAGCAGGCTCTATACCAGCAGGAATGGCCACTGCAATAGGATTTGTTCCCAACATTTTTTCTTTCGCAAATGTGGGTGCTACAAGGGCACTAGCGTTCGTCATGGCAATACCAATCATATCTTTCTCCAAAGCCATCATAGCATGATAACCTGCAATACCAAAATGATTGGAATTTTGTACACTTACCCAACCCGTACCCACTTTATCGGCTTTGTCTATAGCTATTTGCATAGCATGGGGTGCCACTACTAAGCCCAACCCTGCATCACCATCTACAACAGCGGTAGAGGGTGTTTCATGAATTGTTTTAATTTGTGGAGTAGCATTGATACGCTTTGCTTGCCATAATCGGATATAACCACTTAAGCGAGCTACACCATGACTATCAATACCTCTTAAATCGGCCGACAACAATACTTTGGCCCCAAGTTTGGCATCTTCTTGCGAACAGCCAATAGCCAACAATGCTTTTACAACAAATGAATAAAGGGTATTATATGGTAATACCTGCATAGCCATTTTGTTTAGAAAGGAAGATCATCAAATGGCTCAGTAATATCAGATGCAGCAGGTGCTGCAGGCGTATTGCTTATTTGTGGTGCTGGTTGATAACCGCCTGAGGAACTACCCCCCGATTGATCACTACTTCTACTTCCCAAGAGCTGTACGCTTAATACACGCAAACTCAAGGTAGCGCCATTGGTACCATCTTTTGTGGTGTAAGTACGCACATCTGGCTGTCCTTCAACATAAACCTGTGTACCCTTTTTCAAGTAAGGGGCAATACCTGTGCGATCCGTCCAGTAAGCACAATCAACCCAAATGGTTTTATCTTTTTGATTACCCTGCGCATCTTTATATTTTTCTGTATGCGCAACTGTAAAGTTAATTACATTTTTTCCGTTTACGGTATTCATTACCGCATCTCTTCCCAGGTTACCAATGGCTGTTAATTTGATCATATTATTTTTTTGTAAAAATGCGAAAGATTGAAATTAAGGAAAACAGTATTAACCGCAGTTTTTAAAGTTTTTTCACTGTTTAATCAACTACGGAATTTACCTGAACATGTCTTTACAATTGCAAAAGAAGTGAATTTTTGGGGTAATTTGAACTATGCAGGGATTACAACTTACAATATCATCATTACAAGATCATGGGCCTGTAGTTGAGGCAGAAATTCATACAGATGAAGAAACTTTTCTATCTATTAAAAATAATAACGGTTATAATAAATTCAGTACTGTAAAATTATTAATCGATACAGGATCCAATATTTCTGGGATCGACAAAAACATAATCAACCGGCTACAACTCAATCGTTATAAGGATGATGCTACTGTGGATGGTGTGGGGGGCAGACATGAATTTAAATTATACCGTTGTATTCTATACCTATCTATTTTTAGAGAGAAAGCCCTCCCCATAGATGTAATTGAAGGCGATTATTCGAATGCCCCCTATGATGGTGTTATAGGAAGAGATGTGCTCAGGTATTGCAGTTTTGCCTACGACGGATGGAGTGATACCTTCAAATTAGTGGCTGTTGACCTGTAATTTTTCGTATTTCGATAGCTATTCATGGGTTGGATGGGCTACCAATCTCCCTTTTTTCCCTACAACTGTTCTACTTTTGTATAAATTTTATTTAACATGAGCCGTAAAGGAAAAGTGTTGGTGGCGATGAGTGGTGGTATAGACAGTACCGTTGCGGCACTTATGCTACATCACGAAGGATATGAAGTTGTGGGCATTACCATGAAAACATGGGACTATGCCAGTAGTGGTACAAGCACTAAAGAAACAGGTTGTTGTAATATCGATTCTTTTAATGATGCCCGGCAAGCAGCTGTGCATCATGGTTTCCCCCATTTTATTTTAGACATTAAAGACGAGTTTGGCGATGCCGTAATCGAAAATTTTGTAGATGAATACATGGCCGGCCGAACACCCAACCCCTGCGTAATGTGTAATACGCATATTAAGTGGCGGGCACTGCTCAAAAGGGCCGATGCACTGGGATGTGATTTTATAGCCACGGGCCATTACGCCCAAATTCATCAACACAGCAATGGCAGGCATTTTATCCGCAAGGGTATAGATGAAACCAAAGATCAAAGCTATGTATTGTGGGGGCTTCAGCAAGATTTGCTAAGCCGCACCCTGCTGCCATTAGGCACCTTTCATAAAACGGCTATCAGGCAAATGGCGCATGATTTTGGGTATCCCGAGCTGGCCAAAAAGAACGAGAGTTACGAAATATGCTTTGTGCCCGATAACGATTACCGTGGTTTTTTAAAACGCAGGGTAGCAGGGCTTGAAGAAAAAGTAGCGGGGGGCAACTTTGTAAACAGCGCCGGCAAAATACTCGGCCAGCATAAAGGCTACCCCTTTTACACCGTGGGCCAGCGTAAAGGCCTGGATATTGCCTTGGGTAAACCTGCTTTTGTAACACATATAGACCCCGCCACCAATACAGTGGTATTGGGC
>JBDKJW010000066.1:0-10824 GCA_039796395.1 Bacteroidota bacterium | reverse complement strand
GATTAACGATGCCATGCAATATGGCGATTTAAGTGCGGTGTTATTGCAGAACACACCCATGTGGGCCAATTGGATTCGTACGCCAGAATTATCGATTGCTTTATTAGATGAATGGGAAACAAAAATTGAAAAATTAGCACAGAGTACAATAATAGAGGATGTTACTTCTATTTCTGGGGTACCTACCTGGACCTTGATTTTAATCAGAAGAATTTTAGAGATCACTGGCAAAGCAACACTCAAGGAAGTATGGCCTAATTTGGAATTATATATTCATGGTGGTGTTTCCTTTGTTCCCTATAAAGATCAATTTAAAAAATTAATAGGCGAAGGCTGTAGCTATTTAGAAATGTATAATGCCAGTGAAGGTTTTTTTGCTGCACAGGATACGCCTGATGAAGAAGGCATGTTATTATTTGTTGAGAATGGTATTTTTTATGAGTTTATGCCTGTAGGAGAATATGGAAAAGAAAACCCCAAAACCATTGGCTTGAATAAAGTTGAAATAGGAGAAAATTATGCACTAGTAATAAGTACAAATGGGGGATTATGGCGTTATTTATTAGGCGACACTATTCAATTCACATCTCTTCAACCCTTTAAAATAAAAGTTACAGGAAGGCTCAAGCAATATATCAATGCATTTGGGGAAGAAGTTATTGCAGATAATGCAGATAACGCAATTGCTATTGCTTGTGCGAAAACAGGATTAATTGTTAACGATTATACGGCGGCGCCTATTTATTTTGGTGATAATATTAAGGGGGCACATGAATGGTTGATAGAGTTTGAAGTAAAACCAGTTAGCATAGCTGCGTTTGCTTACGAATTAGATAGCGCACTTAAATCGGTAAACAGTGATTATGAAGCTAAACGGTATAAAGATATTGCACTAAGCATGCCACAAGTGCAGGTATTAGAAAAAGGGAGTTTTAATAAATGGTTAAAACAGAAAAGTAAACTTGGCGGACAACATAAAGTACCTCGTTTAAGTAATGAACGGATTTATATTGAAGAGATAAAAAAATTAGTTAAGCAGTAAATACTGTTTATTTGTAGTTACAATTCATCAAATACACTAAGTATGCAATTATTAACAGGAAAAACATCAATTGTTACAGGTGCAGCACGTGGGATAGGTGCAGCCATTGCGTTAAAACTAGCGGAACACGGTAGTAATATCGTATTAACTTATGTAAGTGATAGTAGTGCAGATAAAGCCGGTGCTTTGGCCACACAAATAGAAGCGCTTGGCGTTAAAGCAAAAGCGGTAAAAAGCAATGCAGGTGTTTTTGCTGAGTGTGAAACCTTGGTGAATGATACCTTAAAAGAATTTGGCGCTATTGATGTATGTGTAAATAATGCAGGTATTTCAAAAGATAATTTACTCTTGCGGATGAGTGAAGAACAATGGGATGATGTAATGGATATCAACCTGAAAAGTATTTTCAATATGACGAAGCAAGTTATCCGTCCGATGATGAAAGCCAAAACCGGAAGTATAATTAATATGAGTTCTATCATTGGCATCAGAGGCAATGCTGGGCAAAGTAGCTATGCAGCCAGTAAAGCAGGTATTATTGGTTTTACAAAATCTATTGCTGCTGAATTGGGAAGTAGAAATATTCGCTGTAATGCCATTGCACCAGGATTTATTGAAACCGATATGACGCATTATTTGCAGGATGGTGATGCGGCAAGCGGGTTCTTGCAAAAAATTCCTTTGGGAAGATTTGGTAAAGCAGAGGAAATTGCGAATACCACTTTGTTTTTGGCTAGCGATATGAGTTCATATATAACTGGACAAGTACTAAGTACTTGCGGCGGATTAAATATTTAATAAAAGCAGCATGAAAAAATATTTTCAACATATTGGATCCGATTTTCCGGCTTCGATCGTTGTATTATTGGTTGCCCTTCCATTATGTTTGGGCATTGCATTAGGTTCGGGTGCACCTTTATTTTCTGGAATTATAGCAGGTATTGTTGGGGGTATAGTTGTGGGTATTTTGAGTGGTTCGCAGTTAAGTGTAAGTGGCCCTGCAGCTGGCTTAACCGTAATTGTAGCTGGTGCAATAGGTAAACTTCCTGCATATGAAGCCTTTTTGTTATCGGTTGTAATTGCTGGCATATTTCAGTTAATATTTGGTTATATAAAAGCGGGAGTAATTGGGCATTATGTTCCGAACTCGGTAATTAAAGGGATGCTTGCTGCCATTGGCATCATACTCATATTAAAACAAATGCCCCACTTGGTAGGGTATGATACCGATTTTGAAGGCGATGAAAGTTTCTTACAAAATGATCAGGAGAATACATTTACGGAAATGTTGCAAGCCATTAAATTTATTACACCATCAGCAGCCTTAATTGGTTCAGTATCATTGGCCATACTTATTTTTTGGGAATCTGCCTGGGTAAAGAAAAATAAAATTGTTACGGTGATTCCAGGCCCTTTGGTTGTTGTTGTAATTGCAGTGCTGGTTCATGAATTTTTTAAAACTGAAGCACCACAATATGTATTAGAAAGTAAACACTTGGTTGGATTACCAGTGGCAAATGACCTGAATAGTTTTCTTTCTTTTTTTACTTCTCCAGATCTGCAATATTTAAATAAACCTGCCGTATGGACCTCAGCGCTTACATTGGCCATTGTTGCGAGTTTAGAAACATTATTAGGTATTGAAGCGGTTGATAAGCTTGATCAGCTTAAAAGAATTACACCTACTAATAGGGAGTTAAAAGCACAAGGAGTTGGTAATATTGTATCAGGGTTAATAGGTGGTATTCCTTTAACATCTGTTGTAGTGAGGAGTTCGGCCAATGTTACTGCTGGCGGTAAAACAAAAACCGCCACCATTTTACATGGGGTTATGTTACTTATTTGCGTGATGTTTATTCCAACGATACTTAATAAAATTCCACTTTGCGCTTTGGCTGCTATTTTAATTTTTACCGGCTATAAGCTAGTTAAAATTAAATTGATAAAAGAGTTTTACTTTAAGGGCTTTGATCAATTTATTCCTTTTATTACTACGATCATTGCTATACTAGTAACAGATTTATTAATTGGTATTATGATTGGCATTGGCGTAGGATTATTTTTTATGATTAGAAGCAATTTCAGGTCTGCCATACTAGTAGTAAATGACAAGAATAACTATATGATTAGGCTACGTAAAGATGTTTCTTTTTTGAATAAGCCTATTATTAAACTTAAGTTGGAAGAGATTCCTGCAAACGCTTATGTGCTCATTGATGCTATTCGAGCAGATTTTATTGATAAGGACATTATTGAAGAAATAAATACTTTTTTGGAATATGCGCCTTCAAAAAATATTAATGTTGAAATAAAAAAGAGTTCGATAAAGCCTATGCACATGTTATTTCAAGAACCGAAAAACCCACGACCATGAATGCATATGAAAAATTATTACTTGAAAATAAAGCTTGGGCACAAGAAAAAGTAACTGATGATCCTCAGTATTTTGAGCGATTAGTGCATATACAAAAACCAGATTTTTTGTGGATTGGCTGCAGCGATAGTAGGGTGCCGGCCAATGAAATTACAGGAACGCAACCGGGTGAAATATTTGTTCATCGCAATATTGCAAATATGGTGGTGCACACAGATCTGAATTTGTTGAGTGTATTACAATACGCCGTAGAGGCATTGAAAGTAAAGCATGTAATTGTTTGTGGACACTATGGTTGTGGTGGAGTTAAAGCGGCCATGTCGAACCATAATATGGGTATTATCAATAAATGGTTAAGAAATATAAAAGACGTACATCGTTTTCATAGAGAAGAAATTGATGAAATTAAGGATGAAGAGATACGTACTAATCGAATGGTGGAATTAAATGTGCAAGAACAAGTAATGAACCTGGCAAAAACATCTATCATACAAAAAGCATGGAAACACAATAATATGCCACACTTACATGGGTGGGTGTATGATTTACATGATGGTCTTGTAAAACCTATTTTAGAAATGCCCGCCGGAACAAATATTGACCCACTTTACGAATTTGATGATTTATAGTTAATGCGCAGCGGGAATTAATTCAATCAACATCCAGTATAAAGGCATACCGATACTAATATTGAACGGAAAGGTTAATCCTAATGCCATAGGTATATATAGCCCAGGATCGGCTTTCGGTGCTGCTAATCTCATGGCCGCTGGAACCGCAATATAAGAGGCGCTAGCTGCTAAAATTGCTAACATAAAACGATTACCCGATTCAATATGCCAAAAACTACTAATCCAAATGGCGGCCATACCATTGATGACCGGTATTACAATGCTTACTATGGTTACAAACCAACCATATTGTAAGAAAGCTTTAAAACGTTTTGCAGCCACCATGCCCATCTCTAAAAGAAATATAGCGAGAAACCCTTTAAAAATATCTGAAGTGAATGGCTTAATGCCTTCTGCCTGTTTGGTATCGGCAATCAAACCAATAAATAAGCTTCCGATAATCATCCAAACAGATCCATTTGTGAAAGCATCATGTAAAACCGTTTTAATACTGGTTGTTTTTTCTTTATCAATCTCATATTTACGAATAAGAATCATTCCAACTACAATGGCAGGTGCTTCCATCATAGCCATGGCGGCCACCATGTGGCCGCCATAAGGGGTATTACTCATTTCCAAAAAAGAAGCAGCCGATATAAATGTTACAGCACTTACAGAACCATAAGCCGAAGCTACGGCGCCCGCATCAGACACAGTAAGCTTCCATCTTAATAAATAGAAAACATAAATGGGGACTAAAATAGAGAAAGCCAATGCCAATAAAAGGGTAACAATAATCGTTTCATTAATACCACTATGTACTAACTCTTGTCCGCCCCTAAAGCCAATTGAAAATAGTAGATAAAGCGAAATAAATTTGGCGCTAGCAGCGGGTATTTCAAGATCACTCTTTACAATAGTAGCCAATACACCCAGAATAAAGAAAAGGAGTACTGGGTTGGTAAGATTGCTGATAAGAATATTCGCATTCATGATAAATTGGGTTGTATTTTTACTTTTTATTAGCAATATCTTATTGCAATTAGGCACAATCCTTGTAAATCTATTGCAACTCAGATCAATTACCAACCGAACGTAAGGCTTATGGCATCACAAAACAAAGTATCTCCGCTCGGAGCAGCAAAAAAAATATTTTCATTGTTGCGTCTCGATCGTAAAGATGTATATGCCATCTACATCTTTGCCATTTTGGCGGGGTTGGTACAACTGGCCATGCCGCTAGGTATTCAAACGATTATTAGTTTTGTTATGGCAGGATCAATGAGTACTTCTATTGTAATTTTAATATTCCTAGTAGTTTTAGCAGTTTTTTTGAATGGATTATTGCAAGTGAGGCAAATGCAGGTTACTGAAAAAATCCAACAAAAAATATTTGTACGGTATTCCTTAGAATTTTCAGACAGGCTGCCAAAAATTAATATCGAAAAACTAGACTCTCATTATTTACCTGAGTTAGTCAATCGATTTTTTGATACGGATGCACTACAAAAAGGGATTGAGAAATTATTGCTTGATATCCCTTCAGCTGTTATTCAAATTGTATTTGGGGTAGCACTTCTATCATTATATCATCCTGTATTTATTGGCTTTGGAGCAGTTTTACTCCTCATTCTTTATATCATTTTAAGATATACTTTACCAGACGGTTTTGAGGCGAGTATTGAAGCAAGTCGACAAAAATACGCAACTGCTGCATGGCTGGAGGAAATAGCACGGGTTGTTAAATCATTTAAATATTCGAGAGGCACATCTTTGAATATTGAGAAAACAGATAGAATCGTAAGTAATTATCTACAAGCAAAAACCAATTATTTTAAGGTATTGCTTACACAATATTGGAGTTTAATTAGCTTTAAGTTGATTATTACAGCAGCTATGTTAATAGTAGGTGCTATACTTTTAGTTGATCAACAAATTAATGTTGGGCAATTTATTGCGGTAGATCTTGTGATACTTAGTGTAATTGGCTCAGTAGAAAAATTAATAGGCAATTTAGATAAGGTATATGATGTATTAACTTCAGTTGAGAAACTAAGTACGATTACAGAAAGAGAGATAGAAACGGAAGGAACGGCAGTTCTTGCGCCAACAGAAAAAGGGGTAAGCCTCCGGTTTGATCATGTGCATTTTGGTTATACAAATAAGAGTGGTATACTCTCTAATATTAATTTTGAAGTACAACCCGGCGAAAAGATTTGTATTATGGGGGAGTCGGGCGCAGGTAAATCATCGATGCTGAGGCTTTTAACGGGCGCGTTTAAAAATTTTACAGGTTCGATTTTGGTTGATAGTATGCCAATTGGTAATTATAAACTTTCTTCATTGAGGTCTCAAACTGGTATCCTACTCAGTCAGCAAGATATTTTCAATGGTACAATTTGGGAAAATATTACCATGGGTAATAAAGAAATTGCACATGAGCAGGTGGCAGAATTAGTTGAGAAATGTGGGCTCTCTTCATTTATACGAGGGCTCCCAAAAGGGTATGATACCCTGCTCGACCCCTCAGGTATAAAACTTACGGGTAAGGTTCGGCAAGATATATTATTGTTAAGGGCTTTGTTGGGCAATAAACGCTTGCTCTTACTAGAAGAGCCCTTGAATTATTTAGAAGCAGCATATAAAGAAAAAATAGCTGAATATTTATTCTCAGGCATTGAGGCAACAGTGCTTATTGCAACCAATGATCGTAAACTCGCCCACTTATCTGATCGAGTAGTATACCTGGAAAATGGATATGTGAAAGCATTTGGAAAGTGGAAAGAAGTAGAGCAAATGATATAAAACTATGGCAAATCATTATTTCATAGAAGCGGATATTGATAACTCAACAGATAGCGAGTTGCAATCTTTCCAAAAAGTATATCATATCAAACGTAATAATAGCGTAAAAAAATGGCTATGGGCTGTGCTTATTGCATTGGTAGTGGTTATGTTTTTACCCTGGACACAAAATATCCGCGCCAAAGGCGCGGTAACTACACTTCGGCAAGAGCAACGTCCGCAGGAGTTAAACACCATTATTGCCGGTAGGGTTGTAAAGTGGTTTGTTAAAGAGGGTGATTTTGTAAAAAAAGGAGATACCATTCTTCAATTGGGTGAAGTAAAAGTTGATTATTTTGATCCAGCATTATTAGATAGAACAAAAAAACAAATCAATGCAAAACAGATAGCAGTAGAAGGGTATCAAAATAAAGCAGTAACCGCAGAAACACAAGTAAATGCATTAGTAGAAGCACAAAAATTAAAACTATCCCAAATTGATATCAAGCTTCGGCAACAAGATTTAAAAGTAACCAGTGATAGTAATGATTTGAATGCAGTGATTAATGAATTAGGTGTTGCTAAAAGACAAATTGAGGCGGCCAAACTAATGCTTGATAGTGGCGTAATTTCTTTAGTTGATTTTGAAAGAAGAAAAGTGGGCTATCAAAATGCTTTCGCAAAGAAAATTGGCGCAGAAAATAAATACCTACAATCAAGGCAAGAGTTAACCAGTTTGCGCATCGAGAAGAATGCAACGGTACAAGAATATACGGATAAAATTGCGAAAGCTAATGGTGATAAGTTTGGTTCTTTAGCCAATGTTGCTACCGGAGAAGCAGATGTAGCAAAACTAGAAAATACATATAGCAATTATGATATAAGAAATCAACTGTATTATATAACGGCTCCACAAAGCGGACAAATTACCAAAGCTCGTAAAGCAGGTATTGGCGAAGTTGTGAAAGAGGGAGATATGGTAGTAGAAGTAGTTCCCGACCAAATAAAATATGCAGTTGAGCTTTTTGCGGAACCCATGGATTTGCCTTTGTTAAGTATTGGACAAAAAATAAGATTCATCTTCGATGGGTTTCCTGCCATTGTATTCACAGGCTGGCCCGCAGCATCATATGGCACCTTTGGTGGTATAGTAGCAGCTGTAGAAACATCGGTTAGTGCGAATGGTAAGTTTCGTTTATTGGTAATAGAAGATCCCAAAGAAAAACCATGGCCAAAACAATTGAGAATGGGTGGAGGAGCCAATGGAATTGCATTATTAAAAGATGTGCCTATTGGGTATGAATTATGGCGAAATATTAATGGCTTCCCGCCTGAGTATTATAAGCCAACTGTAACTGACAAGGTAGAGAATCTAGGAAAGAAAAAATAAATCATGCAGAAAATCACTTTATTTTTTTTATTCTCTACTTGGGCATTGTTAGGCAATGCTCAAATGCTCGGCCCCGAACTGTTTATTCAACAGGTAAAACAAAACCATCCGATTGCAAAGCAAGCCAATATTCAGGTGGAAAAAGCAAAAGCTGAATTACTTTCAGCACGCGGTGCCTTCGATCCTACCGCCACATTAGATGCAAGTAGGAAAACATTCGACGGCAAAAACTATTACTTCTATACTAACCCAGAAATTAAATTGCCAACTCGTTTAGGCGGATTAGATATTAAAACTGGGTTAGAAGAAAATGGCGGACAATTTCTAAATACACAAGTTACCGAAGGGCAGTCGAGTTATTTAGGTGTTGAATTACCTGTGGCAAAAGGGTTATTAATAGATAAAAGACGAGCTACTCTGCAACAAGCAAAAATTTTTCGCTCTCAAAGCGAACAGGAAAAATTAAAAATAATTAATGATTTATTGTTTGATGCGTATGTTGGTTATTGGCAATGGGCGGGCGCATGGCAGTTGTACAATATCTATTCTAAGTTTTTAAACATATCTAACGATCGCTTTCGACTGGTAAAAATCTCTTTTCAAAATGGTGATCGATCTGCTATCGATACGATTGAAGCACTTACACAAGTGCAAAATTTTCAGATGCTACAGGCAGATGCAGCCGTTAAATTGAATACGACTTCTTTAGAACTCGCCAATTTTTTTTGGGACGAAAGAGATAGTGCATATGAGTTATCACCACGCGTAGTGCCAGATACAGTTTCATTTAATCTTACCGCACCAGCTAAATCGTTAGAAAATTTAATTACACTATCATCTACTACCAATCCTTCATTGAGATCGTATGCGTATAAAATTGATGCGTTGGAAGTAGAAAGAAAATTGAAGTTTCAAAATGTATTACCGGTTGTAAATCTTAAAGCAAATGTATTAAACAGAGGCTATAATGTGATGAAAGACTTTGGTGGAACACTATTTCAAAATAATTATTATTGGGGGGTTGATGTCAAAATACCCTTACTTTTAAGAGAGGGTAGGGGCGATTATCAAAAAGCAAAATTGAAATTACAAGAAACAAATTATGAATTAGCGGCAAAGCGCTGGGAGGTGGAGAATAAAATTAAAACCTATTATACAGAAACTAATTTATTACAAAAGCAAATTTCAGTTACACAAAACGCGTTTAATGGTTTCAATGCTTTATTAAGAGCTGAATCACTTCGTTTTCAAAATGGAGAAAGTTCTTTGTTCTTAATCAACACCCGTGAGAATAAAGTAATTGAAACAGCCGAGAAGTTAATCGCCTTGCGTATTAAGTATCTCAAAGCTAACTACGCAACTGAATGGGCGGCAGGGGTGCTGAGGTAGTTTATAACTTAATACCTTTCCGCTGTATATAAGCCCACCATAATATAAATGCAGCAATAGTTTTATAAGGCTCCCATGTAGCAACAATTTCTTCAAGCAATTCTTTAGGTGTATCTATCGGCAACTGCTTCTCGTATTTTAAACTATTCACTAAAGCAATATCGCCAAAAGGAAAAAGATTAGTTCTACTTAATACCATCATTAAAAACACATCGGCAGTCCAATTACCAATGCCTTTAATTTTTATAAGCTGATTTCTTACTTCATCATCTGGAAATGATGCTAAAGATTTTAGATTCAAATCGCCATTCAAGATAGCGGTCGCTACATTGCGCGTGTAGCTTGTTTTTTGTTTGCTAAAATAAGCGGCTCTAAAATCAGCATCACTTAAGATCATTATTTTCTCAGGGGTGAGTTTGCCAATTTTTTTCTTCAGTTGTAAAAAAGCGGCTTTAGCTGATGCCAATGAAACCTGTTGCTCTAAAATTATCTGTACTACTGTTTCAAAATGCAAGGAACGCTTCCAGTAGGGCGGATAACCATGCTTTGTTATAATAGCGTTTAATATTACATCTTTACGTGCAAGCTTAGCGCACAATAATGGCAATGACTTTTCATCAAAAGAAATTAGTGAAGCCAATTATTTCTGTTTGAATTTGGCTATAAAACTTTTACTGTAATCACTCAGTATTAACCTGCCACTGATGGCGGCTCTTTCTTTTAATAACCCATCCCAATGCTCCGTACCTGCCCAGAATATTTTTTTGATCTCTTGTAATGCTTCCGAGCTTGATTTTGATAAGGTAGTAGAAAGGCGAATAATGGAATCATCCATGCCAGCGATATCACTATGCATTTCGGCAAATAATCCTTTTTTACGTGCCCAATCGGCTGGGCGATACATGGTTGCATCGATGGTGAGTTGGGAGAAAGCGGATAAGCCTATTTTTCTTTCTACTGCCGGGCCAACCACAAACGGACCAATACCTACAGCTAACTCACTTAATTTTATTTCTGCAGCTTCGCAGGCAATGGCATAATCTGCAGCGGCAGCTAGCCCCACGCCTCCACCTATACATTTGCCTTGTATGCGCGCAATAATCATTTTGCCACAGGTGCGCATAGCATTGATAACATGGGCAAAGCCGCTAAAAAATTTTAGCCCTTCCGTTTCGTTCGTTATTGCCGCTAACTCATCAAAAGAGGCACCTGAACAAAATACTTTTTCTCCTGC
>JBDKJW010000065.1:0-11369 GCA_039796395.1 Bacteroidota bacterium | reverse complement strand
CTAATTTATTCGACATTTTTAATATTACAGCAGGTGCAACTTTAGACCCTTATGTAACTGATGCAAATGGAAGAAGAATTGATAAACTGCAATGGACTGGAAACAAATTTTCACTTGGTACAATTACCAATGGAAACATTGCAATAAGTACACAATTGCAAAGCAAACCTAGAGATGGCAAAACTCAAAATGAACGTTTAAACGAAAATCCTCAAGACCCATTTATGACCCCTGAGGAACAACAAAGACAGTTACAATTTACACGTGCAAACCCAGCTGAGTTTACAGACTTTAATATTCCCTGGAATATTACGCTTTCTTACTCCTTCAATTTTACAAGGAGGTTAAAAAACGATTTCTCTGGCTATGTTACAGAAACCTTCTCCTCCATCAACTTTAATGGCGATTTTAGTTTAACCGATAAATGGAAAGTAGGTGCAACGGGTTTTTATGATATTACAAGAAAAAATTTACAGCAGTTAAGCACATTTATAACAAGGGAAATGCATTGTTGGCAATTATCTATTAATGTTACACCAATCGGATTATTTAGGTCATTCAATATTACTGTAAACCCCAAATCGGGCATCTTACGTGATCTGCGGATTAATCGAAGCAGAACCTTTTCTAGTAATTAATCAATAATTCGCTGTGTAGTAATCAAACATTATTTGATATACTTTTTCTTTTAATGCATCTGCAGTTAATCCATCTGTAGCAACAGGTGGTAAAAAGTGAATACTTAATCGGGTTGGTAGAAAATAAAAGAACTTATTTGCAGGTAGCGCTTTTCCCGTATTAAAAATAATGGCGGGAATAATTGCATGGTTTGTTTCTACGGCTAATTTAAATGCCCCATCATAAAATTTTTTTAAAGGAGCACTTGATCTGTTTCTAGTTCCTTCGGGGTAGATACACATATGCATTCCATTCTCCAATGCTGCCCTCATGCCTTCAAAACTTTTTCTTCTACTCGCATCGCTCTCTCTATCAACTATAACAGATCCTCTTTTGTAATACCAGCCAAATAATGGAATTTTTACAAAAGACTTTTTAGCAATCGTTTGGTTAGCGCCAGGAATAAATGGAGAAGATAGTGGAATATCTAACAATGCATTGTGGTTACAAGTAACTATATAGGTATGTCCCTTTTTAAAATTCTCTGTACCGCGAACGTTTACCGGACAACCAACTAAAGTTAGCCAAACGCGCATCCATAGTCGAG
The DNA here is from genome assembly GCA_039796395.1 of Bacteroidota bacterium. Taxonomy (GTDB): domain Bacteria; phylum Bacteroidota; class Bacteroidia; order Chitinophagales; family Chitinophagaceae; genus Sediminibacterium. Next base: position 10,144 of record JBDKJW010000065.1, on the reverse strand, counting down.
AAATATCAATAAAGTATTCAACCCCTTTCGGATCTTTAAAAAAAGAAGTGATATACGATGGGATCAGAATTAGTAAAAAAGTAACTATAAAGCTAATAATGCCCCATAATGCCCAAACTCTTCCAAATATATTTTTTACAAATTGCATTATAATTGCCAGTTTATAGGGTCAATACCCTGTTGTACTAATATAGCATTGGTTTTGCTGAAATGCTTAGATCCAAAAAATCCTTTATCAGCACTAAAGGGAGAGGGGTGAGCTGCTGTTAAAATATGATGCTTATTCGCATCTATGAGCATGGCCTTCTCTTGGGCAAATTTACCCCACAATAAAAAAATGATCCCTTTTTTTTGTTCCGATATTTTTTTAATGACGGAATCTGTAAAATCCATCCAACCAATTTTGGCATGACTAGCAGGTTCATTCGCTCTTACACTTAAAACAGCATTCAATAACAAAACACCTTGCTTGGCCCAGGCACTTAAATTACCTGTTTTGGGTATGGGCATACCAATATCATTTTTCAATTCTTTATATATATTACCCAATGATGGTGGAATAGCTATGCCATCGGGTACTGAAAACGACAAGCCATGCGCTTGTGCGGGGCCATGATAGGGGTCTTGCCCTAATATTACCACTTTTAGCTGGTTGAAACTCGTATGTGCAAAAGCATTAAAGAGTAAGCCGCCTGGCGGATAAATTGTTTTTCCGGCAGCTTTTTCTGTTTTTATATGTAACACAATTTGCTCAAAATAGGGTTTGGAAAACTCCTCTTCCAATACCATTTTCCAGCTTTGTTCCATTTTTACGTCCATATAAAGCAATAAAAAAGTGAAATCGATAATAGATTTCACTTAGTGATTCGGATTGGATTCGAACCAATGACCTACTGCTTAGAAGGCAGTTGCTCTATCCAGCTGAGCTACCGAACCGTAATTCAGAGGCGCAAAGTAAGGAAAAAAAAGGCAGTTTTCCAAGCTATTTCAACCCCATATAAACCTTTACTTTGTACCAAAGGATTGCCACCATGAGCTATAACTATTTACCACTCGATCGTAAGTGGCTGCATTTTCAACAAGTAAAGAACCTGCTCGATTATGACCAACTGGTTTCAATCACTTTCGATGCACATGAAAGAATATTAGCATGTAGGGATTATCTGAATCAAAAACAAACAAACACAGATGCGTTATTTTATGGCATAAATACGGGTTTTGGTTTTTTACAGAATGTAAAAATTGATGATTCTCAAATTGAGCAACTGCAATATAATTTATTAGTTTCTCATGCTTGTGGTATGGGGGAAGAAGTGCCAGCAGAAATAGTGAAGCTAATGCTCATGCTAAAAATAAAATCGCTTAGCTATGGCTATAGTGGCGTGCAAATTGCAACTGTTATCCGTTTGATGGATATGTATAATCATCAAATACTTCCCATTATTTATACGCAAGGTTCACTAGGTGCGTCGGGCGATTTGGCCCCCTTAAGCCATTTAAGTTTGCCTTTATTAGGTTTGGGAGAAGTAAGATTTGAAGGTAAAAAAATGGATAGCAGCGCTGTATTAAAGCATATGAATTGGCAGCCCATAGCCTTACAAAGTAAAGAAGGGTTGGCTTTAATAAACGGTACCCAATTTATGAGTGCTTATGGTATGTATTGCTTAAAAAAGGCGGAACATTTGCTAAACATGGCCGACTTAATAGCGGCATTATCTGTTGATGCGTTTCATTGTATAATTGAACCCTTTACTGAAAGCATCCATGCCATTCGGCCTCACCCAGGACAAATAACTGTTGCCGCTAATATGCGAAAATATTTGGCTGGTAGTACCATCAGTGCCACTCCCAAAGCGCAGGTTCAAGATCCGTATTCATTCCGCTGTATTCCACAAGTACATGGTGCTAGTAGGGGTGCTTTTGCACATGTATTAGCCATATTTATGCAAGAAATTAATGCTGTAACCGATAATCCCAATGTATTCCCCGATGAAGATTTGATAGTGAGTGGAGGTAATTTTCATGGCCAGCCATTAGCTATGGCACTTGATTATTTAGCCATTGCTATGAGTGAAATTGCCAATATTGCAGAGAGAAGAACTTACCAATTAATATCCGGACAAAGAGGCTTGCCTTTATTCCTTGTTAATAATCCTGGCTTACATTCTGGATTCATGATTCCACAATATACAGCAGCAGGTATTGTAAGCGAGAATAAGCAACTATGTACCCCCGCTTCTGTAGATAGTATTTCATCGAGCAATAATCAAGAAGATCATGTGAGTATGGGCGCAAACGCTGCTACTAAATGCTTGCGTGTTATAGAAAATGTAGAAAAAGTATTAGCCATTGAATTGATGAGTGCTGCACAAGCACTAGAATTTAGAAGGCCGGAAAAAAGTTCTACTTGTATTGAGCAACTGGTAAAAGCTTATAGACAAAAAGTAGGGTTTAATGAGGTAGATAGAGTTTTACATGTAGATATGATAAATTCAGTTACTTTTCTTCAGCACTTCAAAACCGAAGCATAAAAACTTGTTCGTACCTTTGCACTTTCAAATAGAAAGGTATGAGCGAAGAAAAGAGTTTGAATTTTATTGAAGAAATTATTGAAGCCGATTTAGCTGCTGGCAAACACAAATATATTGCTACACGATTCCCGCCAGAACCAAATGGGTATCTGCATATTGGTCATGCAAAAAGTATTTGTTTAAATTTTGGCTTAGCCAAAAAATATGGTGGTAGTACCAATCTTCGTTTCGATGATACCAATCCGGTTACAGAAGATACAGAGTATGTAGAAAGCATTAAAGACGATGTTCGGTGGTTAGGTTTTGAATGGGCCAACGAATTATATGCATCAGATTATTTTGAACAGCTTTTTCAATTTGCAGTTCAATTAATTGAAAAGGGATTAGCTTATGTTGATGATAGTACGAGCGACGCAATTGCAACACAAAAAGGCACACCAACACAGCCTGGGATTAGAAATGAATTTGCCAACAGAAGCATTGAAGAAAATAAAAATTTGTTTTTAGAAATGCGTGCTGGTAAATATCCAGATGGTAGCAAAGTACTACGGGTTAAAATAGATATGGCTTCGCCTAACATGTTATTGCGTGATCCGATTATTTACAGAATAAAACATGCACATCATCATAGAACCGGAGATACTTGGTGTGTGTATCCCATGTATGATTTTGCACATGGACAAAGCGATTCCATTGAAAAAATAACCCATTCTATTTGTACACTTGAATTTGTTCCCCACAGACCGCTTTATGATTGGTGTATAGAACAATTAGGCACATTCCCTTCTAAACAATATGAATTTGCCCGGTTAAACATGACGTATACGGTTATGAGTAAACGTAAGTTATTGCAATTGGTTAATGACAAGTATGTTAATGGATGGGATGATCCACGTATGAGCACTATAAGCGGAATGCGCCGCAGAGGATACCCTGCGGTTAGTATACGTGAATTTTGTGATAGAATTGGTGTTGCTAAGCGAGAGAACCTAATTGATGTTGGATTGCTTGAGTTTTGTGTGCGAGAAGAGTTAAATAAAAAAGCGCTTAGGCGAATGGTGGTTTTTGATCCAATCAAAATTGTGATTACCAATTTTACAGGAGAAACAGAATGGTTGGCGAGTGAAAATAATCCCGAAGATCCAAATGGGGGCACCCGGAAAATTCCCTTTACCAGAGAAATATATATTGAGCAAGAAGATTTTATGGAAAATCCGCCTAAGAAATATTTTAGGTTGGCACCCCAGCAAATGGTTCGTTTAAAAAGTGCCTATATTATTCAATGTGATGAATTGATAAAAAACGACGATGGTTCAGTGAAAGAAATTCACTGCCATTATATACCCGAAAGTAAAAGCGGATCTGACACTTCAGGTATTCATGTAAAAGGCACATTACATTGGGTAAGTTGTGCACATGCTGTTGCTGCTGAGGTTCGGTTATATGATCGTTTGTTCAAAGTGGAAAATGTTGCAGACGCAGATGGCGACTTTAAAGATCATATTAATCCAAATTCCTTGTCGATTGTTGCAGGGGCATTAGCCGAGCCTGCATTAGCGCAAGATGCTCAAGAACAGTCGTTTCAATTTTTAAGAAAAGGTTATTTTGTGATTGATAAAGATAGTACGGCAGATAAATTAGTATTTAATAGAACGGTAACTTTAAAAGATAATTGGGCAAAAGAAGTTAAAAAAGGGAATGGATAAAAAGATACCTATTCAAACGCTTGAATTATTTCCTGTGCTTGATCATTTATTGATTGAGTTATTAAAATCATTGCCTGCAGCCGATTGGGAGCACAAAACAATTACGCGTAAATGGACGATTAAAGATATTGCAGCGCATATGTTAGATACCAATATTAGAACTATATCCTCAGCAAGAGATGGGCATAAATATGCAGTAAGTAATACAATCAACAATAATCAACAGCTCACGCAATATCTAAATGAATTAAATGCAACTTGGGTGCTCGCTTTCAAAAGAGTTAGTGCGCAAGTAATCATTGAATTACTAGAAGCCAGCAATCGCATTTATTTCGAAACTATTAGTAAATTGGATTTATGGGCAGATGCTATTTATCCGGTTTCTTGGGCCGGAGAAGCTAGTTCCAAAAATTGGTTTCATATAGCCAGAGAGTACACGGAAAAATATATCCATCAGCAACAAATTCGGGATGCATTAGGTAGAGATGAGTTATATGCTGCACAGTTATTTCATCCTTTTATTGAAACATTTATGCAAGCATTGCCATACACGTATAGAAATACGTTGGCACTGGCTGGTACAGCGGTTACGGTTCAGGTTTCCTCTATGGGTGGTGGCTGCTGGACGATAGAGAAAAAGAAAAATGGTTGGCAATTTGCAAAACCAAATCTGCAGAGTGATACGTTGATAGATATGCGTCCGGATACGGCTTGGAAACTATTTTCGAAAGGTATTTCACCCAAAGAAGCACTGCCTGATATTAGTATACGGGGGAATAAAGAATTGGCGATGGTTGCTTTACAGATGGTATCAGTTATGGCCTAACTTATAAATTTCTTAAAGGATTTCTTCTTCCTGCCAAAACATAATTTTTTATATTCACCCAAAAGGCCAAAATCATATAAATGATTACCGGGGATCCCATGGTAAGGAAAGAAATATAGATAAACCACATGCGTATTTTCGAAGAAGCTATACCTAACTTTTCGCCAATTGCATTACACACACCAAAAGCGCTGAGTTCTAGAAACTCTCTGATTTTTTCCATATTTAACTTTTAGTGGGGGTTAATAGCCAAAATTAAACAGAATATCTATATAAATGTTCAATCTTCACTTTTTAAAGCCCCTCATTTTTTGTAAATTTGCACAAATCGCATTGCTAATCACAAACTAATCATCAGCCATGGCTTTCGACATTGAAATGATCCGTAAAGTATACGCGGAAATGCCCGAAAAAGTAAACGCTGCCCGTAAAGCATTGGGTAGGCCGCTTACTTTATCTGAGAAAATCTTATTTGCACATCTTCACCCCGATCAAAAACCCAATAATTTTGAAAGAGGTAAAAGTTATGTAGATTTTGCGCCAGATCGCGTAGCCATGCAAGATGCTACAGCACAAATGGCTTTATTGCAGTTCATGCAGGCCGGCCGGCCAAAAGTTGCTGTACCTTCAACTGTACATTGTGATCACTTGATTACCGCAAAATTGGAAGCTAAAAAAGATTTGGAAGTTGCGAATGCAGAAAGTAAAGAAGTGTACGACTTTTTAGCTTCTGTATCTAATAAATACGGCATTGGCTTCTGGAAACCAGGGGCTGGTATTATTCATCAAGTAGTGTTAGAAAATTATGCCTTCCCAGGCGGAATGATGATTGGCACAGATTCTCATACCGTAAATGCGGGTGGCTTAGGTATGGTAGCTATTGGTGTTGGTGGTGCAGATGCTTGTGATGTGATGGCAGGTTTAGCTTGGGAATTAAAATGGCCCAAACTTATTGGCGTTAAACTTACGGGTAAATTAAGTGGGTGGACGGCCCCCAAAGATGTGATCCTAAAAGTAGCGGGTATTCTTACTGTAAAAGGAGGTACCGGCGCTATTGTTGAATATTTTGGAGAAGGTGCAGTAGCTATGAGTTGTACTGGTAAGGGTACTATTTGTAATATGGGTGCTGAAATTGGTGCTACTACATCTACTTTCGGTTATGATGATAGCATGAGTAGGTACTTAAAATCTACCGGAAGAGAAGAAGTTGCAACATTGGCCGATGGTGTTAAAGATTATCTTACAGCAGATGCTGAAGTATATGCCGATCCTGCTAAATATTTTGATGAGCTTATTGAAATAAATTTAAGTGAATTAGAACCACACTTAAATGGACCATTCACACCAGATTTAGCTACGCCTATTTCTAAAATGAAAGAAGTTGCTGCCGCCAATGGATGGCCAACAAAAGTAGAGGTAGGTTTAATTGGTAGTTGTACTAACTCCTCATATGAAGATATAAGCAGAGCAGTAAGTTTGGCAAAACAAGTTTCAGATAAGGGCTTGAAAACAAAGGCTCAATACACCATTACACCTGGTAGTGAGCAAGTTAGGTATACGATTGAAAGAGATGGTTTCTTAGAAGTGTTTGATAAAATTGGGGCAACCGTATTTGCCAATGCTTGCGGCCCTTGTATTGGTATGTGGGATAGAGTAGGGGCAGAAAAACAAGAACGTAATACCATAGTACATAGCTTCAATAGAAACTTTGCCAAGCGAGCTGATGGTAACCCTAATACAATGGCTTTCGTGGCTAGTCCCGAATTAGTTACAGCCCTTGCTATTGCAGGTGATTTAACGTTCAACCCTATTACAGATACCCTTACGAATGAAAAAGGAGAGCAAGTAAAATTAGATGAACCCAGCGGACAAGAGCTACCCGAACGTGGTTTTGCGGTAGAAGATGCTGGCTATCAAGCACCGGCTGCAGATGGTAGTGGTGTAAATGTAATCGTTGAGCCTACTAGTAAGCGTTTGCAATTATTAGATCCTTTTGCAGCATGGGAAGGAACTGATTTGAAAGGGTTAAAATTATTGATTAAGGCAAAGGGTAAGTGTACAACCGATCATATTTCAATGGCCGGCCCATGGTTAAAATTCCGTGGACATTTAGATAATATTTCAAATAATATGTTGATTGGTGCATTGAACTTTTTCAATGAAAAAACCGACAATGTAAAGAATCAATTAACAGGGGAATACGGAGCGGTTCCGGCCACGCAAAGAGCTTATAAAGCGGCGGGTATTGGATCCATTGTTGTAGGTGATGAAAACTATGGAGAAGGTAGTTCTCGTGAACATGCTGCTATGGAGCCTCGACATTTAGGTGTGCGTGCCATTTTAGTAAAATCATTTGCGCGTATTCATGAAACTAACTTGAAGAAGCAAGGTATGTTGGCGCTAACTTTTGCTGATAAGAATGATTACGAAAAAATTCAAGAGAACGACACTATTGATATAGTTGGCTTAACTGAATTTGCGCCTGGTAAATCCTTACATATTGTACTCCATCATGCGGATGGTACTACGGATACCATTACTGTAAACCATACGTATAACGAGCAACAAATTGAGTGGTTTAAAGCAGGCGGTGCCTTAAATATTATTAGAAAGCAAGTAAGTGCCTAAATAGGATTGCATAATTAAAAGGGGGTGTATTTTTACATCCCCTTTTTTATTGGTATTCATTTGATTATATTGCTGCATAATCTTTTTTATGGCATTAAGCAGATTTTGGCTCGTCATTATATTAGGCTCTATTACGTATATACTTGCCTTATTATTCACTGGTAATTATTACTCCATTGAGTTCACTGTAAATGGTAAAAAAGACGATCCAATTGTAAAGCAAGAAGTGTATTTAAATAGCTTACCACAAGCTATTCAAGACACCCTTAAAAAGGCAAAAGATGGCCGATATGCTACGGGCAAAGACAGTCTCTATATACTTGATAATACGGTAGTAAAAATTTGTGTTGGCAAACAACCTACCGATGGTATTTTGCCTACTGCTAAGAATACTATATTCGATTTATTATTACCATTGATTGCTTATTTATCATTCTTCTGTGGTATTCTACAATTATTGATAGATAGTGGTGCCTCGCAACGTTTGGCGAAATTATTAAGTCCCATTTTTATAAAAGTATTCCCAGAAATTCCGAAAGACCATCCTTCGATTTCTTATATGATGCTCAACTTTGCAGCTAATTTTTTAGGGTTAGATAGTGCGGCCACGCCATTTGGGTTGAAAGCTATGGAGAGTTTACAAGAAATTAATCCCGATAAAGACAAAGCCAGTAATAGTCAGATTATGTTTATGTGCTTACATGCAGCTGGCTTAACGTTAATTCCAACTTCCATCATTGGTTATAGAGCAGCACAGCATGCAGCCAATCCTGCGGATGTAATGCTGCCATGTATTATCACGTCTTTTATTGGCACAATTGCCGCATTAATTATTGTTGGTATTCGTCAAAAAATTAATTTACTCAATATTACATTGGTGGCCTCAATCGGCGTTGTAATTGGGGTTATAACAGGATTACTTTTTTATATTACTAGTTTGGATTTAATTAGTAAGGGTCATTTTACGGGTAATCTATCGAACATACTTTTGCTAGGGATCATCTTTATTATCTTGGCGTATAGTTTTTTGCGAGAAAAGCGTTTTAGCGATCAGGGCAAAAATGTATTTAATTCATTTGTGGAGGGAGCTTATGATGGATTAAAAACAGGCAGAACAATTTTCCCTTATATATTGGGCATGCTAGTAGCGATTTCTTTGTTTAGAAATAGTGGTGTATTTGAAATATTAGCTGGCTTATTGGCAAAAGGTTTTTTAGCAATCGGTGTATCAAAAGATATTGTAGATGCTTTACCCATTGCTATTTTGCGGCCCTTTAATGCAGCTGGGAGTAGAGGGTTCTTGATAGATGCGATGCGTACCTATGGGGCAGATTCTTTTACCGGCCGATTGGCTTGTGTATTTCAATGTGCAGCAGAAACAACTTTTTATGTGATTGCTGTTTATTTTGGTAGTATCAAAGTAAAAAATACACGATATACCTTAGGAACGATGTTACTGATAGATTTGATCTGTGTATTTGCGGCTATCTTCTTATGCTTATTATTTTTCTAACTCGTGTATAGATCGCTATTTAGTTTATACTTACTCATTTTCGGGTGTTATATATTATTTACCCGTGTGCCCGATTATTTTGATGGCGAGAAATATCCTGCAAACATTATTACGGCTAAAGATTCAACCGGTGTATCTATACCCATGGCTGTATACAATTATGAAGGGAAAAATTATTCCGTTGATGCACGTTATTTCCCTTATAACTATACAAATGGAGAAAGGCTTACGGTAATTCTTGAAAAAGAACATCCCAGTAAGGCCGCGGTGTATCGATTTGGGGGCTACTGGTTGAGTTGGGGAGAACTAATCGGCTCCATCATTGCAGCTGTACTATTATTTCAAGTTGCTGTTTCTATTAGTTATAAGGAGGAGAAGAAGACGAAGTACGACTAGTCAATCTACAATCTTCAGTCTGGAATCTGTTGTCTTAAGTTTACAATCAGATTGAAGATTGAAGATTCCAGATTTAATAATACTTTTTATGTAAATTATATAGTATCTCCCTTCCCAAAGGCGTCATCCCCTTTGTAGTGTCTTGTAAAAAATGGCGTTTAAATGCAATGATGGCAGCACTTGTATCTTTCACATCAAAGCCTATTATTCGTAAACCATCAATATGATTGAAGTTTTCTGGTGCAGGAATTCGAATGGAATCATACCATAAGCCGAACCCTTTATCGGCCAATAGTTTCCAAGGGAAACGCCAGTTTGGATCATTCTTGCGAGTAGGTGCGATATCACCGTGACCAATAAAATTAGCAGTAGGAATTGTGTATGTTTTTTTCAACTTATTTAATACCACCAACAAACTATTTATTTGCAGGCTATCGAAATAATGATACCCATCATTATCCAATTCAATACCAATAGATGCGGAGTTCATATCCAACTGATTTCCCCAACGGCTATTACCCGCATGCCAAGCACGTAAATAATC
>JBDKJW010000064.1:0-10999 GCA_039796395.1 Bacteroidota bacterium | reverse complement strand
GTTTCTTATCTTTCACATGTACCAACTGTATATTGATTTCATTCATGATTCTGCTGGCCGCTTTGGCATAAGGGTAGGTAACATATACGGCATTGCGGAGGCGTGTCCATTCGGCGTGTGCTTGCCGCTGTGCGGCATTCATACTACCAAATACGGCTACGGGTATTAACCAAGACTGACCAACAGTATCTCCTTCAGGCGTTATATAGGCTGAAACTTTTAGCGTATCTACAACAGATTGCTGGGCCTTTGTTTGTACAAACGAAAAGGATAGAAGTAAGAAGAGAATGATATGGTATCGCTTGCAGCTCAACATGTTAAATTTACAGGTATCTGATGACATTAATACACAGACCCCTAAAATGTAACCCTTGCTGCTTGTTTAACCCTTTGGAAGATCGACATGCCAAAGCCTATAACCATTACTACGATGCCAATCCACAATATATTAATCATGGGAAATTCGTACACTTTCAGGGTTATTAAATCGGTAATAGCACCGCTTTCTTTCACCCCTATTTCTAGCTTGCCGGCTTTCTCATCGAGCACTTTATTAAAACTCAATACCAAACTTTGAGCAACAACAGTATCTGTAATGGAGCGCACTTCATTTCCTTTGAGCACAATACCAGGGTTAGCACCATACCGTTTTCCTTCTTTAGAAAGCACGGTCATATCTAAAAATAAACCTGTTTCTCCTGCACCAATATTAGCTTGCTGATTGGCCGGATTAACTTCTACTTTATTCAACACCAACATTCCATTACTATAAAAAATAGTATCATTTAATTTGAGTTCGCGCTTTTGAAAACTTGCTGTATCACTGGCTTTATTTTCTTGGAAAGAAGTGATGTACACAAAAATATCTTTATGCCAATAATGTTTGGCAGCTGGGTTAGCAGCAAAACCTTCCATTCCTTTGTTATTCTTTAATACATCGGGATATAACTTGAAATTATCTGCTCCTTGCTTCGCTTTAAAATCTATTTCAAAATAGCGTTTGCGATCTCTTTCACTCGTGGTATCGAAGGTATAAGTAACCATGTATTTACCCATATCGGTAGCAACCCCTTTAAAGAGTGTTAAATTTTCTGCAGGGTTACCAGCTGGGTTTCCCTTCTCTCCTGCTACATCCGCCTTAAGTGGTGTAACGCCCGTAGTATTCCAACTCAATACTGTTTTTTTACTAGAAGAAATAAGAATACCCACTAGCACCAAGCCAAACCCAATATGCGCTACGGAGGCACCTGCTGCTTTTATCTTTCCCTTCAACCCTAACCATATATAAGCTGTATTGGCAACTGTTGCATATACAGCTGCAAATATCGCCACATGAATAGCACCTAAAAACCCAACTCCTTTTTTATCATAACCAATATTTCCCCAAATAGAAATAGCTAATGAAATCACCAATGTAACAATAGTTGGAACAATTATTTTTTTGGTGAAGAAAGTTTTGGGTGTGTCTTTGTATTTAAAGTATTGTGTTACGGCTGTGAGTAAGCCAATAATGATAGCAACAAAAACCTGTATCTGGTTATGCGCAAATTCTGGATCTTCTGGCGGCGCAATTTTAGTACCAAATAATTTGTTTACTACTGGTGTAGAAGTTTTTGCAATGATTACTGCACCTGCTAAAAATAACACGAGTGAACCAATAAACATCCAAAACTCGCGTGAATAAGTTTGTTCTTCTTTTTGAATTGAAGGAATATGTTTATAGCGGATAAGATACAGTACTAATGCAGGTATAACAAATACCAATAAAAATAAAAGTAGCTGTGTGTTCATTCCTAAATCGGTAAATGCGTGTACCGAAGTATCTCCTAAAATACCACTACGGGTAAGGAATGTGGAGTATAATATAAGGGAGAAGGTAATAAGGTAGAAGAAGTACGTGGGGCGCAATGAATAGCCACTATGCTTAAAAATTAAATTGGTATGCAAGCCTGCTACTAGTGTAAGCCATGGCACTAAGGAAGCGTTCTCAACAGGGTCCCAAGCCCAATAACCACCAAAGCTTAAACTCTCATAAGCCCAGGCAGCACCCATCATAATACCCGTGCCTAAAACAGCAGCAGAGAAAGATGCCCAAGGAATGGCGGGGGTGGTCCAATCGTGTTTGTTTTCCATCAACCCTGCAATAGCATAGGCAAAGGGAATAATAGTTGAGGCGAATCCTAAGAATAAAACAGGTGGGTGTATTACCATCCAATAGTTTTGCAACAAGGTATTTAACCCTGTTCCATCTTTTATAAATTGTAAATATTCTGGTCGGCTAAAAATTGGCGCATCCATTTCATTGCGGAGTAATACAAATGGACTACTCCCTACTTTATAATCAAAGAAATAAATACCAATGATCATGGTGGCTAATGTAAACTGTGCAAAGCTTACTACGGTCATGGTACCTGCTTCCCATTTACCGGCACGGGCAATTAATATCCAACCCAACACACAATGCCAAAAACTCCAAAGCATGAAACTCCCTTCTTGTCCTTCCCAAAAACAACTCAATAAATATTCAACCTGTAAAGATTTATCACTGTGTTGATAAGCGTATTTGTATTCAAATAAATGATTGGAAATGATATAATATAAAATACCGAATAAGGCCAGTACACTGATGGTTTCAACTAAAAAAGCACCGCGAGCTATTTTAAGCCAATTAGTTTTATCTGTTAATACCGTTGCTTTACTTGCTTTAAAAAAAGAAATGGTTGCCAACAAAGAAGCAACCAAGCTAAGTACTGCAAAAAAATGACCTATTTGTCCGGGTAATAAATGCTCACCTATATATTCCATGAAATTATATCTTAATCACTAATTAGATGTTTGCAACTGTTGCATTGCTTTGGGATCGTCTTTATATTTTGAAGGGCATTTCAAAACGATTGTTTTGCAATCAAAATAATCATTCGTCATTTTACCTTGTAAAACAATTCTTTCACTCTTCTCCATATCCGTAGGCATATTACTGTGATATACAACTTTTACAGAGCCTCCCAAAGAATCTACAGCTGTAAAACTTAAATAATTGGGATCTTTAATAGGGTCGTAAATGATTGGCTGAGTCTTGTCTAGTTTAGCTATCAAACTAACATGTTTTCCTTTTCTTTCTTTCGCAGATGCGATTGTTTCGTAGCTACTTAAATCCCCTGAATACTGTACAATTACTGCTATTGCAACTGCTATTAATACCAAGATAATAATATGTGTAGTTTTCATACGCTCAATTCTGCCGCAAAGGTACTTTAAAACAAAGAATTAAGAAAAATGTTAGCTTTAAATAAAGAAATTATGGTAGATACAGCACTTTTTCGCAGTTTGAGTGCCCGAATTACAACAGCATTGATTTTTCTGGTTATTGTATTAATGATGCTTAATAAGCAACTTCCTTATCAATTACCACCAAGTGTGAGCAATACACCAGTAACAAAACTTAATCACCAAATCATAGCTATTCTCTCTACCTGCAGTCTTATTCTCTTTTTCTTCATACCCACAAAAAAAATGGCCCTTTTCGCAACTATAAGCATGTTTTGCCTTTTCCTATCCTATAGTGCAACTGAGGCCACCTACATACAAAACTGGATGTTTTGTATTCCCTTGTTGCCTTTTTGTATGAAAGATGAGAAAATGTATACCCAGCTTAGGTATCAGAAATGGATTGTTCCCTTTATGCTATTACTCGCTATTTTACAATATAATACTAATGTATTTAGTGCGGTATCAACCATCCTTTATATACTCCCGTATCTCCCCTTTTACGCCATTACCAAGTGGGTTGCCAACCAATTAGAGCCTCGCTAGCAAATACTTGCTATTTCATGAAATGGGATTAACTTGCGCCCTGTTTAAGCAAGCATGTCATGATAGATCTTTCGGGCTTCGACCCCAACGCGGTAGCCAATCCCAATAATAATATTTTCGGGTTACCTTTTACTGAAGAAGATGCAAAACTGGTAATTCTACCCGTTCCCTGGGAAGTTACCGTTAGTTATGGTGCAGGAACTGCCCGTGCGGCAGATCATGTATTCAAATGTAGCCGGCAGGTAGACATATTTGATATGGATGGCTTTGCTGGTTGGAAGCAGGGGTTTTACATGAAAGAAATCGATAAAAAACTGCTTTTCAAAAGCGATTATTTACGTAAAGAAGCCGAGCTCTATATCGATTATATTGCGCAAGGCGATGATATTGAGCAAAATAAGTTCATGTGTAAAAGCTTACGTGAAATTAATGAAGGCAGTGCTTTTATGAATGCCTGGGTATATGAACATAGTAAAGCAATTTTAGCAAAAGATAAAATAGTGGCCGTTTTAGGAGGCGATCATAGTACCCCGCTTGGGCTCATGAAAGCGCTCTCCGAAAAGTATGGTGAATTTGGAATTCTTCAAATTGATGCACATTGCGATTTGCGACCGAAATATGAAAATTTTAGTTACTCGCATGCATCGATTATGTACAATGCATTGCAAGAAATTCCCAATATTACGAAGCTCGTACAACTAGGCGTGCGCGATTATTGCGAGGAAGAATGGGATATCATTTGCAATAGCAATTTTAGAATTGTTACTTATTTTGATAAATTAGTTAAGGAACGTTTATTTGAAGGCCAATCGTGGAAACAATTAGTAGATGAAATCATTCGTAACCTCCCACAAAAAGTATATATCAGTTTTGATATTGATGGGTTGGATAGAAAATTATGCCCGAATACGGGAACCCCAGTTCCTGGCGGATTTGAGGCAGAAGAAATTATTTTCTTGATTAAGAAGATAAAAGAAAGCGGCAGGGAATTAATAGGGTTTGATTTGGTAGAGATTGGGGTTGGACAAACAGATTGGGATAGCAATGTTGGTGCACGGATTCTCTGGAGACTCTGTAACTTAATGGTATCATGAAAACATACGACTATATCGTACAATTAAAATCAATCAGTAATAAAAGAGTTGATTGGATTAGTAAGCTCATGCTACTTATTACAGTTGCAATTTTTATAGCGAATACTCTTCTTTATCCGGGCAAACATAATATTAGGCCCATGATCGCTTGTTTATTGATTATTGCTTGGTTAATTTTTTGCTATACACAAGAAAGAAGAGGTGTACAACCATATTTTCGATTTGCCCTTTTCATAGCTGCTGTGGGTTGGCTTAGCTATGATAAAGGTATTTGGTTATCATTGGTTTATTTGATTGCAGCGGTATTAGAGCGATTTGTAAAATTCCCAGAAGAAATTGCTTTTGATGAAACAGAAGTAGTAATGAATAGCTTCCCTAAAAAAAGATACCAGTGGAGTGAATTGAATAATGTGGTATTAAAAGACGGGCTCCTTACTATTGATTTTAAAAATAATAAACTCATTCAAAGAATAGTGGATAGTGAGGTAGATTTGAAAGTGGAGGGGGAGTTTAATCAGTGGGTGAGCAAGTTAATATCAATGCCATAAGATACGGGTTTCGGGTTACGTGATACGGGAACAGATTTCAGATTGAAGATTAATAATATGCATCCTTATTTACTATATAGCGACGGTAACGGAAATATTTTTGAAGACGATACACTCTATGCCGTTGGTAGAGCAGGCTGGGATGCCTTCCCTGTTCCTGAAGAGCAGTGGATTGAATTACCCGATGGTGGTAATTTATATGAACTACCGGGCCGCCGGGCTATTGGTATTGATGTAACCACTGGAGAAATGCGTTTATGTGAGAAAGGATGGGCTGTGGCCGCATTTATTCCACCCGCACATACTGGTTTATTTATTGCCGCTTATGAAACATTGCCCGATGCACCTACCCTTCCCTTATTTTGTTATACGGCTGTAGGTTGGCATGATGGTAAAAACTATGTTCCTGCAGTTCGAATTGAGAAAGATATTCGCCAGGAAGCAGCGGGATACGATGAGCAAGCAATCGCTTCTGGAACAGAAAATCTACTCAAGAATTATCCGCATAATAGATTGGTAAAGCACCTGATGGAGAACTGCTGCATGACGTATCATTGTCCGGCAGCACGTAACTTTTCTTTGGGTAGATGGGAATGCCCGATACCTAGTTCACCTGCTTGTAATGCCAATTGTATAGGTTGTATTTCTTTTCAACCAGAAGAAGAAACGATTGTATCAACACAAGATCGATTAACTTTTAAACCTACAGCTGAAGAGATTGTAGAATTTACCGTTCCACATTTAATGAATGCGCCATATCCGATTGTGAGTTTCGGACAAGGATGCGAAGGAGAGCCTTTATTGATGTGGGAAACCATTCGGGAATCGATCATTGAAATTAGAAAACATACCGATAAGGGAAGTATTAATATAAACACCAATGGTTCGAAGCCCGCTGCTGTAGAAGCCCTGTGTAAAGTGGGTTTGAATAGTATTCGGGTAAGTACTAACTCGGCTCAGAAACGTATTTATGAACCTTATTATCGTCCTAATAATTATCAGTTTGAAGATATAATCGAGAGTTTAAAAGTAATGCGCAGGTACAATGGTTGGAGTAGCATTAATTATTTTGTATTCCCTGGCATTACAGATAGTGAGGCAGAATATGAAGCATTAAGAACACTAATTAAGGATACTGGCTTGAGTATGATTCAATGGCGCAATTTTAATATTGACCCCGATTGGTATATGGGCAAAATTGGCTATCACGAATCAGGAGATATTTTAGGTGTGAGTCAGCTGATGGATTTATTAAGAGAAGAATTCCCTCATTTGAAATTTGGATATTTCAACCCACCGATGGAAAGAATCAAAGGTGATTATGATCATCAATATGCAGGAGCTGTTCGTTGAGTAATACCGGCATGATATCGCAACGAAATAATCAATGGCAAGGTATTGGCTTGGCATTAATTGCAGTAACTATTTGGGCGGGTAATTTTATTATATCTCGCGCGGTGAACCAACAGATTGGTCCGTTTAGTTTGGCTTTTTTTCGCTGGGGCACTGCTACACTTATAATGATACCTATTGCTGGTAAAGCTTTTTGGAATGAGCGAAAAATAATTGCACAATATGGCAAATACTTATTCTTTGTATCATTAACAGGTATTACACTATTCAACACATTTGTTTATATAGCAGGTCATCATACTTCGGCTATTAATATGGCATTGATTGGTACTACCTCCTCCCCCATTTTTGCTACGGTGATGGCCATTATATTCTTGAGAGAAAAATTGCCATTGAACAGATTAGTTGGGATGATTATTTGTATTACAGGTATTTTGATATTGATCGCCAATGCAAGCTGGACTAGATTATTAGCTTTTCGTTTTTCTATTGGTGATGTATGGATATTAGCAGGCGCTTTTGCATTTGCTATATATAATGTTCTAGTACGCAAAAAGCCTAGTACCATTAGTGCATTACCATTTTTGTTCATTATTTTTTTGATGGGTACAGTAATGCTATTCCCTTTTTATATTCGCGAACAAGTATATGCGCCTGCTATTCAATGGACGAGCACCCTATGGATGGATATTTTGTATTTGGGATTGGGTACTTCTGTTATTTCCTTTTTATGCTGGAATAAAGCTATTGGTAAATTAGGGGCTGCCCGAACTGTTTTATTTGGTAACCTTATTCCTATCATCAGCACATTAGAAGCGGTTTGGTTTTTGGGAGAAGAAATGACTGCTATACATATAATTAGCGCCCTGATTGTGTTAACAGGTTTAGTTATTGCCAATATAAATTTTAAGCTTGCAAAAAACTAATGATAACCACCACCCTTATATTGCTATGTTTGTTTGCATTTATCGCAGGTTTTGTAGATGCAATTGTGGGGGGCGGGGGTTTGATTCAAACACCAGCGGGAATTATATTGATGCCTAATGAAGCTGTATCAACCATCATTGGCTCACTCAAAATACCAGCTTTTACCGGTACTGCCTTTGCGGTAAGGGTATACTTACGAAAAGTAAAAGTGGTTTGGAAAGAAGTGTTTGTATTGATGCTTATTGCATTTATGTCTGCCTTTGCAGGGTCACAACTACTTACACAAGTAAGTAATAGATTCATGAAACCAGTAATATTAATAGTACTTGTAGCCGTTGCCATTTATACGTATACAAAAAAAGATTTTGGTACTGTTACCAGTAAAAATATACCCCGCAAAAAGGCTTTTCTATACGGTTGTATGATAAGTGGCGTATTGGGTTTTTATGATGGCTTTATTGGCCCTGGTGCTGGTAGTTTTTTAGTGATGGCTTTTATTAGCATTTTAGGATATGATTTTTTAAAAGCAGGCACACATGCCAAGCTTATTAACTTATCTACCAATTTCGGTTCTATCAGCTTATTCCTTTTAAAGGGCACCATACTTTGGCAGGTTGCTATACCCATGGCTATTTGCAATGGTATCGGCGGTATTTTAGGCTCGCGTTTAGCCGTATATAAAGGCAACAAGTTTATCAGACTATTTTTCTTGGCTGTGGTAACGGCAACCCTGATACGATTTGCATATGATATCTTTAAATATACATTATGAAAAAAACAATTCTACTGATAGTACTATCCATCTCTTTTTCTATTAATATTTCTGCACAAAAAAAAGTTACTGAATATCAATGCCTACCCTGTGGAAGGGATTGCGATAATAAAGTGTATACTAAGCCCGAAGGTTCTTGTTCATCCTGTATGATGAAATTGGTAGCAAAAAAAGATGTTTTTTTTAAGAATATTGCCGCTGCTGAAATTTGCGTCTATATCAAAAAAAATCCGGGAGCTATTTTATTAGATGTTAGAACGCCAGAAGAATTTACTGGTAAGGCCGACCCTAATTTTGGTTCTTTAAAAAATGCAATTAATATCCCCGTACAGGTGCTTGAAAGCTCGTTATCAACAATAAATGCTTACAAAAACAAACAAATAATAGTTTACTGTTCGCATAGCCATAGAAGTCAGCAAGCAGCTTATATTCTAAATCAAAACGGCTTTACAAATGTTACCAATATGCTTGGGGGAATGAGCACATTACCCAAGGGTACTTGCCTACAATAAGTTTTAACTTTTTCGCATCCATAAACCGAATAACTTAGCCTAATAACCTAATAACAAATTTGAACTACGCATTCGAAAAAGAGAAGAATATAAAAGCATCGGTATTTACCGCGGTGATTACAATTATTTTATTTTCTATATTTTTTTATGTGCGTTATACCCAACCGCAAATACCCGAACCCACTATTGGTGAAGGCATTGAAGTGAATTTAGGCAATAGCGAAACTGGCTTGGGCAACATAGCCCCTTTAGCCCCCGGAGAAGCCGCACCAGCAACAAAAGCTACTAATACCCCCACGCCAATAACAAGCAACACGCCAATCGCAGAAACGAATAATGCGAACGATGATGATATTGCAGTGAACAAATCAGTTCGTGAAAACAAAAAAATAACGACTACTAATTCCATAGAAAAACCAGTTCCAGCGCCCAAACCAAAAGCTTTGTTTACAGGCACTAAGCCTGGAGGTACAGGCGGCAATAATGCCGATAGCTATAACAAATCAACTAACCAAGGTATTGCTGGTGGGAAAGGTGACCAGGGCAACCCCAATGGTAATCCAAATTCAGATAGCTATACAGGCAATGCAGCTAGTGGTAATAGCGGTAGTGGTAACGGTGTTAGTATTCGTAATGGATTAGATGGAAGAAGAATTACAAAACTCCCCGCATTTGAAGACGACTTTAATGAAAATGCAAAAGTAGCTATAGATATAACTGTTGACAAAGCCGGCGCCGTAACAGCCGCAACAATTAACCCAAGAGGAACTACTACTACCAACACCAATATTAGAGCCATTGCACTCCGTAAAGCACGCTTATTAAAATTGAATAGTGGTAATAGCGATGAACAAACGGGTACTTTAGTTTTCAGTTTCCGTTTGAGAAACTAAAACTGCATCTTTGTATTGCAGTATCATGACGTACACAGAAACCATCAACTATTTATTTGAGAAGCTACCCATGTTTAGTAGAATTGGGGCGGCAGCTTATAAAAAAGATCTTACCAATACAATTGCGCTTTGTGAAGCCATCGGTAATCCGCATCATCAATTCAAATCAATACATATAGCCGGTACAAATGGCAAGGGCTCAACAAGTCATATGTTAGCCGCCATCTTACAAACTGGTGGCTATAAAACGGGCTTATATACTTCCCCCCACTTACATGATTTCAGGGAACGTATTAAAGTAAATGGGGAATTGTGTACAGAAGAATTTGTTGTACGATTTACGGAGCAAATAAAACCGCTCATTGAAAAAATTGAGCCTTCTTTTTTTGAAATAACGGTAGCCATGGCTTTTGCCTATTTTGCGGAGCAAAAAGTTGATATCGCTGTAATTGAAGTGGGCCTCGGCGGAAGACTCGATAGTACAAATGTGATTAGTCCGGAATTATGCATTATCACCAATATTGGCTGGGATCATATGCAACTATTAGGTAACACTTTACCAGATATTGCTCGAGAAAAAGCGGGTATTATAAAAGCCGGTGTTCCAGTTGTAATTGGAGAAACTACTCCTGAAACAAAACCTGTATTCGAGTTAGCCGCAGCACTATCTCCAATTCATTTCGCCCAGGCGAATAGATATGTACATGATTGGCTTTTAGATCATGATTTATTACAAGTTACTGTAGTAGAAAAAAATCAAAACGCGTACCACCAATATCAACTCGATTTACCAGGCTTTTACCAAACCAAAAATTTAATAGCTGTATTGGAAGCTGCTAATCTATTGCAAAAAATGGGTTGGAATACTTCACAGGCGATTCTTACGAAAGCGCTTTCGCAAGTAAAGAAGCTTACTGGCTTACACGGACGATGGGAAGTATTACACAAACATCCTACTGTTATTGCAGATGTTGGACATAATATAGATGGCATCAACGAAATTAATAAGCAACTTGAACTTATGCAGTATCATAAACTGCATATTGTGATAGGCATGGTAAAAGACAAAGACATCGGCGCCGTACTA
>JBDKJW010000063.1:0-11125 GCA_039796395.1 Bacteroidota bacterium | reverse complement strand
AGGTTTTTATCGATAATAACTTGATAATGTTCGTTAATAGTTGCTAAGGCGTTCACGTTCTTCATTTTTACATCTCATTAATTTCATCGGCAATTTGCCGCATGGGTGTATTGTTCTCTGGCTTGGCAATAGCATCCACTTCTTGTTGCACAATACGCATGATACGTGCGGCAAAGCGAGCATGCCATAACTGTCGCTCTTCAGCTTGTTCGTCAGTAGGAATAAACGCTTCTATTTCTTCTTGAGATAATACTCCCTTTGCTTCCAGTAATCGCTCGATCGTATCCATACGCTCTCTTACAACAGCCACTTCAGTAGCTACTGCCATCGCAATATTTAATACACGTTCTACGGCAGGGTCATCAAAAAAATAAGGCCGGCCACCTTTGCTTTTATCACCTGCCATTAAAATATCATTCACAGACGTGGGGTCTATTTGTTCGTTTATTTGTCCGCTTGAATGCGAACCGCTTAATTCTGTAGACATATTAGTTATTTTTATTTTTTCCATCCCCCGAATACATTCCATATCGGGCTACGGCCATAATCCTCTGTTACTTTTCCGTCTTGTTTTTTCTTATCCAAATCGTTCACTGCTTTTACACCTACTTGCATAAAGTTTTCTTTTTTAACACCAGCTTCTTCCATAAGGTCTACTGGTTGTAGATCATGCATATGTCCCCAATAGGGTTCGGCATTATAATAAGCATCCCAATCGCGCATGAATTGTTCGTACATACTCATTTCGGGGGTGTATTGGGGTTGCTCAATATGCAAATTCAAACCATTGGGTTTTAATACCCGATTAATTTCTTGGAAGATAGTATGGATAGATTTACCACCTGTTTCATGTAAGAACATGGTTGTTTGTATCCAATCGAAACTTTCATTTTCAAATTCTTTCATAGCCGCTGCATCGGCTTGTATAAATTGAACATTCTTTACCCCTAATGCATTAGCACGCGCTGCGCCATAGCGTAACATGGGTGCGCCTGCATCAATGGCAACAATGGCTGCATCTGGAAATGCTTCTGCAATGGGTAGTGTATTATGTCCTATTCCGCAACCGATATCTAATATTCTTTTGGGTTTGAAATCGGGGTAGGTTTCTTTCACCCATTTTGCAATTGCTCTTCCACCCCCATCAGTTAAACTACCAAGCATACCGCCACTGGTTACAAATAAACCACTATCATAATTTGCTGCGTTAGCAACATCGCCCTTGAAGTATTCGGTATGATAGCTGCCCGGCATGAGGTGATTATCTACATGCGTTAAATACGGAGGCACGGCAAAGCCCTCGTTCAATTGAAGATTATTTGTTTTCTTTAATTCATTAGCAGCCTTCTGCGCTAGTGTGGCAGCTTGACGAAGTACTGTTGCTCTTCCATTTTGCTGACGCATTTCCATCGTACTCCTTCGTAGTGCAGCCCACATTTGGTATACCGGATCTTTCTTCATGGCTTCGCCCACTTCAAAACGATCTTTAAAGGTTCTACCATTTTCTTTTTTGAAAGCGGGCTCTACGCGTTGCTCATAGGCTGTTTTATTACCCGGTGCAATTACTGTACTTACAAAACGATTGAGGTTCGATAAAAAATTATAGCGCGCTCTTTCATCATGATTAAAATCTGGAAACACAGCGTGTTGCTGTAGTTTGGTCCAAACAGGTGGTAATTGATATGACATAATAAGTTATTGGGTTATTAGGTTAGTGAGTTATTGTGTTTGTTTTTGTAAATAAGCGATATAGCCATTTAGCACTTTTATTGCATGATTAATTTTTTCTCTTCCCGTTTTATACTCATTTAAAGTTATTTGATTTTCTTCATGCATAGTAATTGTATCGTCGATCATTTCATAAAGAGAGCCTCTGGAAATTCTACAAAAATGAATATTCTCTTTATATGAAAATCTGCCAAAACCTTCTGCAATATTTCGTGTAGTACTCCTAGCTGCGCGAGGAAAATTATCTTTCATGTCATATTCACTTTTTTGTAAGGTTCGAGTTACTTCAATTGCCCATTTACTAACTATCCTACATGCTTTCCAAGCTTCTAATTCTTCAAAACTTCTATAAGAGCTCATACTTTTTTATTTAGAGCTTCAAAATAGTTTTTAAGAATAAGAGAGCTAGGCTATAAACGTCTAGTTATCAACAAATCTTACAACCAAATAATCAACTTAGTAACCTAATAACTCACTAACCTAATAACTACCCTCTCCCATACCCCCCACCCCCAGGTAACTCCATCACCAGCTCTTCGCCGGGATACAGTTTATCATGACCTTTCGGTGGTGTAAATCTTTTTTTTCCGTTACACATGCGAATATAAACGGCGCCCTTTCTTCCTTCTTCCCCACCAAACAATCCATAGGCGCGGTTGTTTATTTTCTCGGTTACATTACTAATTTGAATAGGTAATGTACCAATATTTTTATAAGCAAATTTTTGTCCGGGCCCACCCTTCCATTTACCAGCACCGCCACTATTGGCAATCAATGATTTTTCCGTGACTAGTACGGGCGCATCGTTTTCAAATACTTCAATAGGTACATTTGCAACATTAGTGGGATAACATAAAGTGGGTTCACCATCTAATCCTTTTCTGCCGCCATACCCACCAGCTAAAAATAAATATTCTACAAACTCTCCGCCGTTTTCTTTTTTACCACTCAATACCATTACCCAAACTGCGGCACCACAATCGGCCTGCACTTTATCGGGAACGGCTTTGGATAAGGCTTTCATGATAGGGCCATGTAATAAATTACCAGTTACATTTCTTGCACCCAACGGAGAAGGTTTTTTAGCATTAAGTAAACTACCTTCTGGTGCCGATACATGAATGGGGTGGAAGCTGCCCTCGTTATTGGGTACTTCCGGACTAAAAACACATTTTATGGGATAGGCCGTATATGCAAAAACATAATTGAGTACAGCGTTGATTGCTAAAGAGTGTGCGGGAGAAGTGCCCGTATAGTCAACATAAATTTCATCGTTCTTAATAGTGATCGTACAAACAAATTTTACGGGCTCATTGATACCATCACCATCTGCATGGTATTCAGATTTGTATACACCATTGGGTGCAGCTTTAATAGCAGCACGCATGGCTTTTTCAGAAGCCGCAATAATTTGATTGCCCAATGGATCAATTTCTGTTAAGCCATTTTCTTCCATCATTCGATGTAAAGAACGAATACCTTGATCGTTAGCAGCTACTTGTGCCAGAATATCACCAACTGTTTGATTAGCAGCACGCACATTGGTTTCGATGATACGGAAAAGGGTTTCATTTTTTACGCCCGTTTCATATAGTTTAGAAGGAGGTATATACAATCCTTCTTCATAATAATCTTTTGCACCCGCACCCCAAAGTGTACCACCGATATCTGGACTATGCGCTATACATCCAATAAAGCCAATTAATTTTTTGGAATAAAAGATAGGTGTTACAATACCAATATCGGGTTTATGTCCGGCGCATAGCCAAGGATCATTCGTGATTACCACATCGCCCTCCTTCCATGTATCAATCGGAAAATAATCTTTGATTAATGCTTTTACTAAAAAAGGAAGTACGCCTAAAAAAGAAGGAACGCTTACACTACTTTGTGCAAGTGATTGCCCCTTTGTATCCATCAACACTACGGCAAAATCGGCACTCTCTCTTGTAACCGAAGAGAAGGCTGTGCGCTGTAATGTAGTGCCCGCTTCATCTACAATAGAAATTAATCTACTCCAAAGAACACTCAAATCAATTGTGTCGAAAGTTTTCATACTAGTATAGTTGCGAGATACGGGTTACGAGATACGGATTACAAGTTGTTTCACTCGAATCCCGTATCCCGCAAACTCGAATCTACTTTTCAAATATTTGATCTTCAATCTCTCCATTCACCACATTTTTTAACCAATTAATATCCATCCATTTAATACCATCAAAATAAATGGATTGATTGGGATCGGTTTTGCCGTAGGGCGTCCAACGTGCATTACCATTGAGTTGTAGGGTAGCAGGTTGCTGCCAAGTATCGCCGCCGGAGGCGGCAGTGGCGCGTTTTAAAATTTCTTTTCCTGAGAGATCTGTTTGGGCGGATAAAGAAATACTTATTTGAATTAGTAGAAGTGTAGTTATGATACGGCACTTCGACTCCGCCGCGGCGGACAGGGTGACAGAAAATATTGAACCCGTAACTCTCAACCCGTAACTCGCAACCTGTAACTCGTATCCCATCTTTATTTAATTAAATCAATAACAATATTTTTAAATTCATCTATCATCACGGTACTGTTATGCCCCACAACGGTTGTGCTTTCAAATTCTTCAATAATACAAGGGCCCGTAATTTTTTTGTTTTGGGGCATACTGTATCTGTCGTATACAGGGGTATTTTCATATTTGGTTCCCCAAAAAACTTTCCTTGTTCCTTTCAATGCCTTTGTGTGTTTTCCAATAATTGCTTGATTGGGAATTAGTTCAGGAGATGGTCCGCTAACCAATACACGCCATGTAACCGATTCAATGGGTATTTGGGCTATATCTCTTCCGTAGCGAAGGCGATATTCTTTTTTAAAATTGGCCTCGATGATAGGTAATGATTTGGCAGATAATTTTCCCAAAGGAATCGCAACGGTTATTTCATGCCCTTGTCCACTATAACGCATATCCGCTACAATGGTAGTAGTAGCTTTTTTAAGAGGTATACCTGCGCGCTTAATAAAGTTAAGCCCCTTGGCTTGCATGGCCGCAATCATACTGTTTAACTTTTGCCAATCCATTTGTTGTAACTGACAGATATAACTGGTGATTTCTTCGGTTGCAACTGGACTTACCAAAAACCCCAATGCGCTTAAAACACCAGCACCACTGGGTACAATAAGTTGTGGTGCATTCATTAAGCGTGCTACATTAAAAGCATGTACGGGGCCAGCGCCGCCGAAAGCGAGCATACTAAAGAAACGGGGATCTAATCCTTTTTCAATAATATGTACCCTTGCCGCATTGGCCATATTTTCATTTACAATTCTATGGATACCCCATGCTGCCGCTTCAACGGATATTTTTAAGGGGTCGGCAATTTTTTTCTTCATCGCAGCAATTGCTTTATCGCGATGCAGTTTCATCGTACCGCCTAAAAAATAATCTTCATTCAAAAAACCCAAAATTAAATCGGCATCTGTTACCGTTGGGTTTTCGCCACCGCGATTATAACATGCGGGGCCTGGAGAAGAAGAAGCGCTTTCCGGACCAACGGTTAATAAGCCTAAATTATTTATATGTGCAATACTTCCACCACCGGCACCAATTTCAATCATATCAATAACAGGAATACGAACGGGTAAGCCACTCCCTTTTTTAAATCTTTTTTCGCGAGCCGCTTCAAAATGATTGGTGATTTCAGGCGCTAAGTCTCTGATCATGGAAGCTTTAGCGGTTGTACCGCCCATATCAAAAGCCACTAAATCTTTCTTGCCTACCAGCTTACCAAAGAACACGCCAGCCATTGTTCCACCAGCAGGGCCGCTTTCTAATAACTGAACCGGGGCTTTGCGTGCGCCTTCTATGGTAGTTAATCGGCCGGCAGAATTCATGATATGAATAATTCCATCAAACCCTAATGTATTTAGTTTCGCTTTTAAGTTTTTTAAATAGTTGTTAGTAATGGGTTGCACATAGGCATTCATGACTGTAGCACTGCTTCGCTCGTACTCTCTAATTTCTGGCATTACTTCACTACTTAAAGAATAAGTGAGGGAAGGAAATTTTTTTTGTATAAGTGCTCCAATTTGTTGCTCATGCTTAGTATTAGCATACGCATGTAATAAAGAAACAGCTACAGATTGTACACCTGCTTTTTGTAATTGCTGTAATGTTTTTTCTGTTTCTTTCAAATTGAGTTGTGTAAGTATTTTCCCATGCTTATCTACTCGTTCGTTTATGCCTTTACGCAAAGCCTTTGGTACCAAGGGTTTGGGCATAGTGATAAAAATATCATAGATATCATAGCGCATTTCTCGGCCAATCTCTAATACATCTTCAAAGCCTTTAGTGGTAAGTAATGCTGTTTTTGCTCCTTTTCTTTCTATAACTGCATTAGTAACCAGTGTAGTACCATGTACTAGCGTACTTACATCGACAATAGCTTTACCATGTTGTGCTAATAATTCATGCACCCCATTTAAAATACCTAAAGTAGGATCGGGATAAGTGGTTAGTGTTTTGCCAAAATAGAGCATACTTTTTTGTTCATCAAGCAATACTAAATCAGTAAATGTGCCGCCAATATCAATCCCTAGTTTATGCATCATTAGCATTGAAAAATTAGTTAACAATATTAACTAATTTTGAGCAGCAGTCCAAACAGTAAAGGAGTTTTTAGCGGAGTATTGTTACAAGTCCTTTTTCACGCACGGGCTTGCCCGTACCATCTGTTGCACTTATTTCCCAAATAAAGGTTCCTGTTAATTGGGGAATGCCTGCAACTGTACCATCCCAGCCAGGTTTAGCTGTTTTAGCTTCAAAAACCAATTGCCCCCATCTATTCCAGATACGGAAATAATTAAGTTCTGCAATGCCAATTAAAATGGGGGAGAGCCGATCATTTTTTCCATCTCCGTTGGGCGAAAAACCCGTGGGTACAAATATGCTTATTTTACTAAAAAGCTGTACATCAACGGTATCGGTTATTGTACAATCATTTGCAGTAGTAATTGTTGCGAGATAACGCATAGCGGTGCTGCCATTATATATAGGCTCGGCAACATCATTATTACTGATGAAATTAGTAGGGAGCCAACTAAACTTAATACCACTATTTACGGTGCTCAATTTTGTATTAATACCACTAGCTGCTCTAATCATATTTTTCTTGGCAGGCGGGGCATTTAAAATAGTAATATATTTAGTAACGCTCACCGTATCGGCACATTTATCTGTTATTGTTTTTAAGGTAACGGGGTAAAGCCCTTGACGGGTATATGTATTACTTGCATTCAGTGTATTGCTTCTATTCCCTGCAACCATCCAGGTGTAAATAGGTATATCTCCATTTGCAATAATACTTGTATTGGTAAGTTGTGTTGTGCTATTAACACATGGACTATTAACAGAAAAATCTGAGATGGGCGGTGTAAAAATCCTAATTGATTTACTAGTAGAGTCAATACATCCATCGGCCGATTTTACTATTTGTGTTATATAGTAATTACCGGGTATTGTATAACTATAGCTTGTGATGCTATCTTTTCCTAGTTTTCCATCGCCCCAAATCCAATTGTATTGAACAGGAAATAATCCTGGGCTATTGGCAGTAACGCTAATACGATTATTCGTTAAACATTGCGCTACCGTATTGATGCTAAAGCCTATATTGGGTAGAGGGCGATGTTTAATTTCTATATTTCTTGTATAGAAATTACATTGCGATTTACTAAGCATTGCGCTGTAAAAACCAATTGAAGATGGAGTGAGCACGAAATCGGAAATACCGGGAATTGAATTACCATTTTTTAGCCAACGGATAGAAAAGCTAGAATCAACTTTCAATTGAGCAGTAAAAGGGCGATTTCCACATATTAATGTATCTCCTCGTATCTCAACAGCTATATTCATTTTAATTACTTCTACATCAATCGAAGATTCTTTGGTACAACCTGATGCCGTATCAACTATTTTCAATTTGTAGGTTTGATCCTGTGGCGGAGAGGCATTGCTGGCAAATTCATCAGGTGTTCCTAAGCCTATATTTGGCATCCATTGATACCTAAATTGTGAATTATTAAAACCAGCGGTGAGCATGATACTGTCTTTTTCACAAACCTGTTTTTTGGTAAAAGAAAAAGGGGGAATATACCCTTCTTTAACAATTGTTCTTAAGGTATCGGCGCATCCATAACCAGGATATGGCTCAAGTACAACAGCATATTCAGATCCGGCAATGGGGGCGGGTGTAAATTTTAGGGTAGATTCTACGCCAAGTAATTCCGTAAAATTATTTTTGTACCACGCATATTTATGAAAACCATAAGGTGCTTTTAATACTAAGCTATCATCTCCTCTGCAATAGCCCGCGCCCTTCAATGGCCCATCACAATCAGTATCAACATCTACATATGCATACCCAAAATGACCACCCCTTGTACAGTCTGCAGTAGAAAACTTTAATTGAATCGTATGTCCGGCAAGCCTTGAAAGATTTACTGTTACTGGCGTCCATTTCTTATACATTACGGTTCTTGAGGTAGTAGATTCTTCAAAGCCTGGAAGATTAGCACTAACCACATAGGAAAATGAACCACAGTCAATAGGTGAGTTAGTAGTTAGATCTAGAACTTCAACGGTAAAGCGAGGCTGTTCATTAGGAGAATGACCAGGATTTTGAAATACAACGGCATACCAATATACTAAACTATAAATATTGGCATTTTGTGGGATTGTAAATACATAGCTTATTTGTTCTGTTTGCGCACCAGTACTTGAATTTCCTAATTGAAGCGAATAGCCGCTACCATTCGGACAGGTTAATGGAAATTTACCATATGGGTCTAGTGCCGTATTTCCATTGCTAATAATTTCATGCCTACCGCCAATTGGTCCGCTTTGCGATAAAGTGCTACTAACACCATCGCTTCTAATTCTACCGGTATCGCAAGTCCAATTAAATAAACTGCCTAATTCGAAATCTATATTAACTGCACAGCGTTGGGCATTTGTTTGCATAACTACCAAGAGCAAACAACTCAGTAAAAGTTTATATAGCAAATAGCTGCGCATAAGATTACCAACCTGCATAAAGTTATGCTATTAAAATAGTTAATGGTACTCTTCGCCGCCACTAACATTCATGGCTTCACCGGTTATATAGGCCGATTCATCGCTACATAAAAAAGCAACGGCTTTGGCAATATCATCTGTATGACCCGTTCTACCTAAAGGATTTTTATCAACTATTGATTGGAGATACGTATGATAATCCATTCCTAATTTCTCACTAAAGAATTTGTTTTGCCAGTGGCCTAGGCCTGTAGTAATATGGTTCGGACAAACAGCATTCACCCTAATTTTATATTTGCCTAATTCAACGGCATTACTTCTGGTGAGCCCAATTAACCCATGTTTACTAGCTGTATATGCTGCTGCGAATGGGAAACCGCTTTTGGCCGCTTGTGATGCAATATTTATAATAGAACCACCCGTTTCTTGTTTTTGCATTTGAAGCGTGGCGTGTTTACTACACAAAAATGCGCCTTTTAAATTCACGCCCAATACGGCATCCCAACTGGCTTCTTTAAATTCGGTAAAGGGTTCCATAATATAACCAACGCCAGCATTATTTACTAGGATATCTAATCGACCAAAAGCTTGTACTGTTTGCTCCACAAGATTAGCGCAATCGGCTTCAATACGTACATCACAAGGCACTGTAATTACTTGCACACCAAGCGCTTTGCAACTTTCGGCGATCTCATTCATTTCTTCTGTGGCACCAATATGCTCTGCAGCAAACTCAGTTCCCTTGGCTTTACCAATATCACTGATAACAATATTACATCCTTCGGCTGCCAACTTTAAAACAATGGCTTCGCCAATTCCTTTATGCCTGCCCGAGCCAGTAACGATGGCTACTTTGTTTTTGAGATTATACATAGTTAGTTATTTATTAGTCTATGACTTTCCCATTGACTATCCTATGGACTCCCCAACTATAAACTGTGGGTTATCTGCAAACTCAGCAAACTGCTTCGCACCTGCTTGTACAGCTTCTGAACTTAGATCTGCAAAAAATGCATTCATATCTGGTATTTCAATCAACTCTGCATATTGATATGGTGAAGGTGTTTCAGTACCCAATAAATTTCCCATTTTCAACACACGAAAATTGGAAACGGAATTCAATCCATTTACAGTAGGTATATCTTTTGCTTTTGCCCAAGTTTCATAATCGCTGATAGACGCACCAGGCTTGAGGTTGAAGAGAACGAGTATTGTTGGCATGATGTATTTAGTTATTAAGTTACTGAGTTATTATGTTATTAAGTTATTGATTTATTAACTGGGCTACCCCTTTTTTAATAACTCAATAACTTAGTAACCGACAACTATTCTATCCGTTCTTTTAAAAATCCTTTTACACTACTAGTAAGTAACCCCTGCACACTATTCAGTAATAGCCGTACTCCCTTATCACTTAACTCTTTCGCTTGATCAGCAGTGGCGGCAACGGTACCCATTATTTTTCCTTTTGAAGTAACATAGGCGATTACTTTATCTATGGCTTCTTTTACTTCGGCATGCGCTGGACCATCTGTGAAACCCATACTGAGGGCAAGATCACGCGGACCTATAATAAAGCCATCAATACCTTCAACAGCGCACATAGCTTCCATATTGTTAATAGCGGTTACTGTTTCAATCATCGGGAATACGAGTGTTTGCTCATTCGAGAATTCTATATAGGCTTGCTGACTCATTTTGCCAGCCATATAATCGGAAGCGCGAATAGGGCCTAATCCTCTTTCTCCTTTCGGAAAATATTTTACGGCTTTTACCAATTGCTCACAATCGGCAGCAGTATTGGTTCCTGGCATCATCACACCCATAATACCTGCGTCAAAATATTGCAGAATCATTTTTTCGTCTAGTGAATTAATACGGGCCATAGGTGTAATACCAACGGTTTCGCAAGCTCGAATCATATGTGTTATTTCGGAGAGGGTAAGCGGACCATGCTCTGCATCCATGATATAAAAATCCAAGCCAGCAAAACCTAAGTATTCGCAAATGGTAGGATCGGTAGTAGGTGTAATAACCCCGTAAGCAGTTTTGTTGGCTAGTAATCGAGCTTTTAAAATATTTTCTCTCATAATGATTAGTGTAAATTGGCAATAGAGCCATCTGCAATTTTTGCGCGGATAAAATTCATGAGCCCGCCACAGGCAGCTACTTCTGATACGAATGGCGCAACCGGAACACTAGAGAAAATTTTACCGTTCGTGCTATTTTTAATTTCACCCGATTCAGTATTGTATTCCAGTTCATCACCTGTTTCACATTCTAAATTAATGTCTTTACTCGTGATGAAGGGCATGCCATAATTTATGGCATTACGAAATTGTAGT